>CANRHW010000056.1 GCA_947630525.1 uncultured Clostridia bacterium
TGATGGAACTGGCAGACATGCAAGATTTAGGTTCTTGTGTCTTTGACGTGCAGGTTCAAGTCCTGTCATCCGCACCAGCGCGTCGTCGCAAGCCTCACTTCGCTTGCGACGACTTTTTATGCTTCGCAAAAAAAGCCGTCGTTTGGCTCGTTCGGCTGCTCCTCCTTTATCGCGAAAGGTCACGCTGCGCTGCGGCTATTCGGGCGGTTAATCCGCCCGAATATACGCCTTCGCTTGCTAACAACCTTTCGCGAGAGAAGTAAGCCGTCGTCGTTTGGCTCGCTCCGCTGTTCCTCCTTTTCCCCACAAAGCCTGCGGCTTTGCGGGGGCCCCGAATATGACGCTGCACGCTCCGACGAATTTTTCTTACGAAAAAGGTCGTCGCCCGAGAGCTTGCCCCTCCTTTATCGCGAAAGGTCACGCTGCGCTGCGGCTATTCGGGCGGTTAATCCGCCCGAATATACGCCTTCGCTTGCTAACAACCTTTCGCGAGAGAAGTAAGCCGTCGTCGTTTGGCTCGCTCCGCTGTTCCTCCTTTTCCCCACAAAGCCTGCGGCTTTGCGGGGGCCCCGAATATGACGCTGCACGCTCCGACGAATTTTTCTTACGAAAAAGGTCGTCGCCCGAGAGCTTGCCCCTCCTTTATCGCAAAAAGTCACGCTCGGCTCGCCTGTTCGGTTGCAAGCGCCCTCACAACGGCTCGCTGTCGCTACCAACTTTTTGCGAGAGAAGAACGCCGCCGTCGTTTGGCTCGTTCGGCTGCTCCTCCTTTTCCCCACAAAGCCTGCGGCTTTGCGGGGGCCCCGAATATGACGCTTTTAATAGAGATTAGTATAAAAAACTATTGACAACAGCGGCGGTTTTGTGTTATTATATCATATTATAGTATGTATATTTCTTTACGGGAGTGGTTCCTATGTACAGAACTGTTTACTGCGGGCTTCTGTCCGAGGCCCATATAGATACCGAGCAGACCGCCTGCGGCTGGGTGCAGACCAAGCGGGACATGGGCGGCGTAATTTTCATCGACCTGCGGGACCGGGAGGGCACGCTGCAGGCCGTATTCAATATGCAAAACCTGAGCCCCGCCGACTTTGCCGCCGCCGAGGGACTGCGCAATCAGACCGTTATAGCCGTGACCGGCAGGGTTCGCCGCAGGGATGAGGAAACTTACAATCCAAAGCTAAAGACCGGCACGGTGGAGCTTATGGCCACCAAGCTGGAGGTGCTCTCTCCCTCCGCCAGTCTGCCTTTTAACCCCGACGACGACCAGGCGGTGAGAGAAGACCTGCGCCTGCGCTACCGCTACATAGATTTGCGGCGGCCGTCCATGGTCAGCAATCTCCGTTTCCGCCACGCGGTACAAAAGGCCGCGTCCGACTACCTTGACAGCAAGGACTTTATTTACGTCGAAACCCCGATGCTGTGTAAGTCCACCCCCGAGGGGGCCAGGGATTACCTTGTTCCCAGCCGGGTGCACACGGGCACGTTTTACGCCCTGCCCCAGTCGCCCCAGATATTTAAGCAGCTTTTGATGGTGGGCGGCATCGACAAGTATTATCAGATAGCCCGGTGTTTCCGCGACGAGGACCTGCGTGCCGACCGGCAGCCGGAGTTCACCCAGGTGGATATGGAGATGTCCTTTGTGGACCAGGAGGATATCCTGAGACATTTGGAGGGGCTTTTTAAATACGTTTTCAAGACCGTCATGGGCAGCGAAATAGACTATGACTTCCCCCGCCTGACGTGGCAGGAGTGTATGGATAAGTACGGCAGCGACAAGCCCGACATTCGCTTTGGCCTGCCCATAGTGGACCTGAGCGATATTATGAAAACCTGCAGCTTTTCGGTGTTCCGCAGCGTGGTTGACAAGGGCGGCATAGTCCGGGCCATAAACGTCAAGGGCTGCGCCGACTTTACCCGCAGCACCATTGAGGAGCTCACCGAAAAGGCCCAAGGTTACGGGGCCAAGGGCATGGCGTGGATAGCCGTAAGGCCCGACGGCGAGGTTTATTCCATACTTACGAAGTATTTTTCCGAGGCGGATATCGACGCCATTCTGAAGCGGATGGACGCCGTGCCCGGCGATTTTATCCTCTTCTGCGCCGACAAACCCGCCACCGTTTACCGGACGCTGGGCAGCCTGCGCTTGGACCTGGGCGATATGCTGGGGCTCAGGCACAAGGACGAATATAAATTCCTGTTCGTAACCGACTTCCCGCAGTTTGAATGGAGCGACGAGGAGGGGCGCTTCATGGCGATGCACCACCCCTTTACGATGCCCTATCCCGAGGATATACAGTACCTTATCAGCGACCCCGGCAGAGTGCGGGCCCAGGCTTACGACGTTGTGCTCAACGGCATAGAGCTGGGCAGCGGCAGCATACGTATCCACCGCAGCGACGTGCAGCAGAAGATGTTTGAGGCCCTGGGCTTCAGCGACGAGGAGATAGAAAACCGCTTCGGCTTCATGGTCAACGCTTTTAAGTACGGCACTCCGCCCCACGGCGGCTTTGCTTTCGGCCTTGACCGGCTGGTAATGATGCTTTTGGGCGCCGAGAGCCTGAGAGAGGTAATAGCCTTCCCCAAGATAAAGGACGCCTCCTGCCCCATGACCGGCGCGCCGGACTTTGTAGACCCCAAGCAGCTTGAAGTGCTGCGGCTGGGTCAGGCCTTTGCCGAGGGCTCCGGCTCCGGCGGGGATGCGAAAAAGAAAAAGGGGCCTAAAATAGACGTTGAAAATGTGGCCAAGCTGGCCAGGCTCCGGCTTTCTCCGGACGAAAAGGCCGCCATGGCCAACGATATGGAAGCCATAATAGGCTTTGCGAACCAACTGTCCGAGGTGGAGACAGGAGATACCGAGGTTACCGCCCACGTTATACCCCTTAACAATGTGTTCCACGAGGATTTGCCGGTCAGCGGATTTGACCGGGAGTCCATGCTGGCAAACGCCCCCACTAGGACCGAGACTTATGTGAGCGTTCCCCGCGTGGTGGAGTAAGGAGACATGACAATGAGCGAAATTACAAAACTTACCGTCAGGGAGCTGGCCCGGGCAATGGAGGCCGGACAGTTGACCTCCGAGGAGATCACAGCCGGCTATCTGAAGTCCATAGAGCAAAACGATGAAAAGGTGAACGGTTACATAACCGTCACCGCCGATATGGCGCTGGCCGCCGCCCGGGCCGCGGACAAGGCCCGCAGGGATGGGGAAAAGGCCCCTCTTTTGGGCGTGCCCGCGGCAATTAAGGACAATATCTGCACCAAGGGGCTTAAAACCACCTGCGCTTCAAAAATGCTGTGGAATTTTGTGCCCCCCTACGACGCCACGGTCATGGAAAAACTGAGCGCCCAGGGCGTGCCGGTGCTGGGCAAAGCGAATATGGACGAGTTCGCCATGGGCTCCTCCACCGAAAACAGCGCCTTTAAAATAACCCGCAACCCCAGGAACCTCGATCGGGTTCCCGGCGGCAGCAGCGGCGGCAGCGCGGCGGTGGTCGCCGCGGACGAGGCTCCCTTTGCCCTGGGCAGCGACACCGGCGGCAGCATTCGCCAGCCCGCGGCTTTTTGCGGCGTTGTGGGCATGAAGCCCACCTATGGCCGGGTATCCAGATACGGACTTGTGGCCTTTGCCTCCTCGCTGGACCAGATAGGCCCGCTGACCAAAACCGTGGAGGATAACGCCCTTGTGCTCAACGCCATTGCCGGCTACGACTCTCACGACGCTACCAGCGTCAACAACGAATATCCCGACTTTACGTCCGGCATTGGCAAGGGCGTAAAGGGCATGAAAATAGCTTTGCTCAAACAGTCCTTCGGCGATGGCATCAGCGGCGAGGTCAAATCCTCGGTGCTCAACGCCGCCCGGGTCTTTGAGGGCTTGGGCGCGGAGATAGTGGAGCTTTCCATGCCGTCGCTGGAAAAGGCCCTGCCCGCCTATTACGTTATCAGCTCCGCCGAGGCTTCGAGCAATCTTGCCCGGTTCGACGGGGTGCGCTACGGCTACCGCAGCGAAAATTACAGCGATATTACCGAGCTTTACGAAAACAGCCGCAGCGAGGGCTTCGGCCCCGAGGTGAAGCGGCGCATTATGCTGGGCACCTTTGCTCTGAGCAGCGGCTATTACGACGCCTACTACAAAAAGGCGCTCCAGATGCGGACCATAATTATGGAGGAATACCGGCATATCTTTGAAAGCTGCGACATTATACTTTCGCCCGTGGCCCCCACCGTGGCCTATAAGATAGGCGAAAAGTCCCAAAATCCGCTGGAAATGTATCTGGGCGACATTTACACCGTCCCGGTCAACATCGGCGGAATACCCTCCCTGTCGCTGCCCTGCGGCAGCGACGCCGACGGCCTGCCCATAGGCATGCAGCTCATGGGCCGTCACTTCGACGAAGCGACGCTTTACCGTGCGGGGGCGGCCTTTGAGGCCGAAAAAGGCGCCTACCATTTGGAAAGGGGGGCTTTCTGATGACTTACAAGGGCTACGAAATGGTCATCGGCCTCGAGACCCACGTGGAGCTTAAGACCGATACAAAAATATTTTGCTCCTGCCCAACTTCTTTCGGGGCAGAGCCCAACACCCATGTCTGCCCGGTGTGCATGGGCTATCCCGGCACCCTGCCGGTGCTCAACGGCAAGGTGGTGGAGTACGCCGTTAAGGCGGGCATGGCCACCAACTGCACCATAGCCAGGTACTCCAAGGAGGACCGCAAGAACTACTTTTATCCCGACCTGCCCAAGGCCTATCAGATATCTCAGTACGACCTGCCTCTGTGCGAGCACGGCTGGCTGGACATCGAGAGCGAGACGGGCACAAAGCGCATCGGCATAACCCGCATCCACATCGAGGAGGACGCCGGCAAGCTGGTTCATGACGACGAGTACGGCACCCTCATCGACTGCAACCGCTGCGGCGTGCCCCTGATCGAGATAGTTTCCGAGCCGGATATGCGCTCCGCCGAAGAGGCGGTGGCCTATTTGCGCAAGCTGCGGGCCATAATCCTGTACACCGGCGTTTCCGACTGCAAGATGCAGGAGGGCTCCCTGCGCTGCGACGTGAACCTTTCCGTCCGCAAGATAGGCGAGACCCGGTTCGGCACCCGTACCGAGATGAAGAACCTCAACTCCTTCCAGTTTATCGCTAAGGCTATCGAGTACGAATTTAAGCGTCAGGTTGACGCCGTCGAAAAGGGCGAGACCATAATTCAGGAGACCCGCCGCTTTGACAGCGTTACCGGCAAAACCTCGGCCATGCGCTCCAAGGAGGACGCCAACGACTATCGGTATTTCCCCGATCCCGACCTGCCGCCAATTATAATGAGCGAAGCGGAGCTTGCCCGGCTGCAGGGCCAGATACCCGCCCTGCCGGATCAGCGCAAGCGGGAGTATGTGGAAAAATACGGCATCAGCTCCTATAACGGCGAAATGCTCACCGGCCAGGTGGAAATAGCCGATTATTTTGAGGCCGGCGCAAAGCTCACCAAACACCCCAAGGTTCTCGGCAACCTGATAATTTCCGAAATTTTCCGCCTTTTGCCACAGGACAGCGCCGACATACCAATTTCCGCCGCAAATATGGCCAAAATTGCCGATATGTACGGCGAGGGCCTCATCAACAGCGGCACCGCAAAAAAGCTGGTCAACCGTCTTTGGGAGCAGGACGCCGACCCCGCCGAGATCGTCGAGCGGGAGGGCCTCGGCCAGATAAACGACCGTGAAAAACTGGCCGCCGTGGTGGCGGAGGTCATTGCAAAGAACCCCAAGAGCGTGGAGGATTTCCGCAAGGGCAAGCTCCAGGCCGTAAAGGCCCTTATGGGCCAAGTGATGGGCCGCACCGGCGGCAGGGGCAATCCCGCCCTTATTCAGGAAATTTTGGACGCAGAGCTGGCAAAGCTGCGATAACTGTAAAAAAACAATATAAACCCCTCCGGTTATATGGAAAATATACGAAATTATGTATTCTTACCATAAAATAATCCGGGGGGGGGGTATTGACTTATATCACACAGAGTGATATAATATAAATATGGGTTAATTTCGACAAATTTCACCGCCGAGGAGGGTGGCGTTATGTCTCCGGAGATACAGGCCGTTCCCGGCGCTGAAAAAATCGGGAACAGGGCCATTTTGACAGAGGAAGATGTTAGGGCGGGCTGGTTTTATCTGTTTGTAAAACGCCTGTTTGATATATTTTTTTCGTTCTTGGCGCTGGCCGTACTTATCGTGCCTTTCGCGATTATATCCCTGATAATATTCATAGACGACCCCCACGGCGGCCCTTTTTATTCTCAGGAAAGGGTCGGCAAGGATGGTCGTACGTTCAAGTTTTGGAAATTTCGGTCAATGGTGGTCAACGCCGACGACCTTCGGGAACAACTGGAGTGCCGCAATGAAAAGGACGGCCCCGTGTTCAAGATAAAAGACGATCCGCGCATTACCAGGTTTGGCCGTATTCTTCGCAAATGCTCTATTGATGAAATGCCGCAGTTCTGGAATGTGCTGAAAGGTGATATGAGCATAGTGGGGCCGCGTCCGGCGCTGCCCAATGAAGTGGAGACATATGACGCTTACCAGCGTCAGCGGCTGCTGATCACGCCCGGGCTGACCTGTTATTGGCAGGTAAGCAAATGCCGTGACGATATCTCGTTTGACGAGTGGGTCGATATGGATCTCGCTTACATACGGGAGCGCAGCTTTTGGGTGGATTTTAAGCTGATGCTTCGTACTGTGGCCGTTGTGTTGAGCGGCCAAGGAAACTAGGGCTGTAAAAAAATGGCGCAGATTGTTCAAGGGCCTGAAGTCTTTATTTAAGGCAAATTTGAGTTCTTTATAATCAATCAATAAAAAAATATATAATGTAGAAAATTCGCCCTTACGAGCGAATTTTCTTAATTTTATGCCCTTGAACTACGAACGAAAATCACCCTCGGCGTACCTGTGTACGCCGTCGGGAGGGCTTTCTCGGCGTCGGGCTTCGCCTTCCGCCTGCGAGAGCTGATTTTCGTTTGTTCTGCGCGATTTTTTTTGACAGCCCCAGTGCCCCCAGGTTACACAGTGAGTTTTTCTATGTTCCGGGGCGCGTGCCCCGAAAAATCCCCGCCGCACGGTATTACTGATTTTGTATATATCCGAACATTTCATCCGCCGTAACGGGCGAGGTCCAACCGAAACGCCCCATATCGAACAGGCACTGGGGCAGCCCCTTTACAAGCTCGTTGGTTTTCATTTCGGTGGTGAGCGTGGAATATATGCCTTCTTCCGCAAGCACCGCCTCGCCCAGCTCGTCGGTAAAGCCGTAGGGCAGGGCAAGGACCTCCGGCGCGGTTCCCGCCTGAGACAGCAGCTCTTTCATATGCTCCGCGTCGGAGCGGATAAACTCTATGTAAGCTTCCTCCGTCTCACCTTCGCGGCGCGTCAATCCACGGCGTATGGGCTCGGGGTCGCGGCCCTCCACCTGGTGCAGGTCGTAGCCGTGGCTCTGTATGGATATCAGGCCCGAGGCATCCATTTCGGCGGCCTGCTCCATTGTGAAATGCGGAATCATGGCTTCGCCGGTGTCCTTGTAGGTGTCTTTGCCGGCGGAAACGCCGATGACAAATATGGTGGCTTTCATGCCGAGCTCTTTAAGTATGGGATAGGCTATATTGTAATTGCTGGCATAGCCGTCGTCAAAGGTTATGGCTACGGGCTTTTCCGGCAGTTCGGTGCCATACAGCACGTAATCGCGCATTTCTTCGAAGCTTACGGCGGTGTAGCCCGCCTCTTGAAGGGCGGTCATATGCCGGCGGAACCAAGGGCCGTTCATCTCGCCGTCCGCGTCGCCGTCCGCAATGTCGTGATAAAGCAGCACCGGCACCCTTGTTGTGTGGGGCTCGGGTTCGATGACCCTGCCGCCGGGCCAGGGGTCGCCGCGGGCAACTCTTATGCCGAAATCGGAGGGTATGTAAATATCGCCGCCGCCGGAAATGCGGGCCAGCATCATGCGGCACACGTCTCGCCGGGGACAGGCGCCCGAGGTGAAGTAGCGGGCGTCAGCGCTCAAAGAGCTTAGGGAAAAATCCCAGTACTCCCCGGCGGCGCCAAGGGCGGTGTAAAAGGCTTCAAGCTGTTCGCGGGGGAAACAGTCCATGTACGCCGAATACTGAGGCGAGGCTATAACGGTGAGCCGGGCGCCTTTTTCCGCGCACATATCCCGCACGGCGGCGACTGCGCCGGCCGCTTTGGCAATGCGGGGCAAATTATAACTCGTGCCGGAATAGGAGGCAAAGCTCGGGTGAGCCTTTAAATAGCCGTCAATATCCGATATGCCGCCGGGAGCGGTCAGGCTGCCGTTTGCTCCGGTGGCGGGGTCTATGGTATCCGTGGGCTTTTGCAGGTATGTATCCCGCCGCAGGGCGGTGAGCTTTTCCGTGGCACAGCGGGGCGGAGCGAACAGGTATCGGCACCAGTATTCCGCCGCGCTTACGCCGTCGGCCTTGCAGGGCATAAAGCCGCCCTCGCCGCCCTCGGCCGCCATTCCCGGCGTAACGCAGAGTACGATGTTTTTCGCCCCGTATTTATCCAAAACATAGCGGCAGAGGTCGGCCGTCCTTTCCATGTCGGCTCCGGGCGCCGACATATTGTAAAAGTCCGCGCCGAACAAGGCGTTCAGCTCCTCGGTGGGGAAGGCCGCCGCGTCGCCGCCGCCAAATATGTATGAATTATACTCCCCCTCGTGCATGGCCAGATAGGTGAGCTTGGCGGCGGGGGGATTGTTAGTTTCGTTATAGGACCACCAGTTGAGCACCCTGTCGCCAAAGACCCCGAATGGGTCCACAATTATATTGTAGGCCGCCAGCAGCAGCGCCAGCATAAGCAGCCCCGCCAGCGCAAGGCCCGCCCGGCGCGGCCACTTGCGGCCGGATTTTTTGGATTTGTCCATGAGGTTCA
>CANRHW010000057.1 GCA_947630525.1 uncultured Clostridia bacterium
TTCGCCGTCGGACTTTAAATCGGACGAAAATTCCCAAAAACGTCATATCGTTCACTAAAAAATGACAGGCTCAGGCCTGTCATTTTTTATTAAGTATTCTTATGTTCCTGAGCAATACGGCCTTGCCGCGCCAGGAAAAGGCATAGCGGCCGTATTTCTCCCTGAACTGACGGTTGCTCAAATCCGCGAACATATCCTCTTTAATGTCATAAATTTGATTTTCAGTGAACTCCGGCATAGGGGATAATGGGATTTGATTGTGCGGACAGACCCTTTGACAAATATCGCAGCCAAAAGCGTAGCCGGCTTTCTTTATGAGCCGGGCCTCCTCGTCGGTAAGCTCGCCTTTTTTCTGGCTTATGGCCGATACGCAGCGCTCCTCGCAAAAGCCGCCGTCAAGAGCCCCTCCGGGGCAGGCTTTAACGCAGCGTCCACAGCCCATGCAGCCGCCTTTAATTGGACTGTCCGGTTCAAGCTCCATATCCGTCACCACGTAGCCAATAAAGAAATAGCTGCCCAGCCGGGGATTTATCATCAGAGTGTTCCTCCCGTAAAAACCAAGGCCCGCATGATAAGCAAGGTCCTTGTCCACCGCCGGGCCTATGTCGGCAAAGCTTTCCGCACGGGAAGCTCCGTTTTCAATGAGGAAATCACAGATAAGCTTCAGCTTGTCCCGGAGAATAATATGATAGTCCGTGGAATAGGCGTAGACGGAAAGATTGCCGGGGCGATAGCCGGAAAAATAGGGAAATAGGCAGACTACCGCCGCGCTCTGTCCGTAACGGGCAAAGCCTGTCTCTTTTATGCCGATACCGGCGGCATATGCCTTAATTTTTTCCTTCATTTTCCCGCCTCACAAACAAGCTCAGCTTTTCCTTTAGACCCGTATATCGCCGGCTGCGGTAATTATTGCGCACCATGTGGGCCACGGCGTCCTGTCCGCCGACGAGGACTACAAGCTCCTTTGCCCGCGTTATTGCGGTGTACAGCAAATTGCGCGTCATGAGCAGCGGCATGAAATGGCAGACCGGAATTATAATCGCCTTAAATTCGCAGCCCTGACTTTTATGTACGGTCAAGGCGTAGGCGAGATTTAATAGGTCAAGGGCGTCAAACGGATATTCCACCCGTTTTCCGTCGTCAAATTCCACGGTCAGCGTTCTGGTTTCCGGGTCGATGTTATCGATTATGCCCACATCGCCGTTAAATATGCCGGTTCCGTCGCAGTTTTCAGATTGATTGGTCCAGTTTACGCGATAATCGTTTTTTGTCTGTATAACCTTGTCGCCCTCGCGGAATGTAATTGCACCGCGCTTGTGCTCTTTTTTATTCGGCGACGGGGGATTGAGCCTCTGCTGCATAAGGGCGTTGAGGCTGAGCGTGCCGGCGGTGCCCTTTTTTGAAGGGGAGAGCACTTGAATGTCCGCAAGGCTGTCATAGCCGTAGGCCTTGGGCAGACGCTTGTCCGCAAGGTCGAGTATTAATTCGGCGGCGGAGCTGTGGTCGCTGCGGCCCATAAAGAAAAAATCGGAGCTTTTATTTGATAAATCGGGCATCTTTCCGGAGTTAATGCGGTGGGCGTTGACGACAATCATACTTTCTTCCGCCTGACGAAATACGGTATTCAGACGGACGGTCGGCAGCAGGCCGCTGTCTATCATATCGCTGAGCACGTTGCCCGCCCCAACGGAGGGAAGCTGGTCAACGTCGCCGGCCATTATAATGCCGGCCCCGCGTTTGAGAGCTTTGAGCAGGGCGTCCATCAGCGAAAGGTCAACCATGCTCATTTCGTCGACTATCACATAGTCCGCTTCAAGCGGATTGGCCTCGTTGCGGGAAAAGGTTTGAGTGTCGCCGTCAATGTCGCCGCCGACTTCAAGCAGTCGATGTATGGTTTTTGCCTCGTGACCGCAGGCTTCTTCAAGCCGCTTGGCGGCTTTGCCCGTTGGGGCGCACAGGGCGACGTCCTTTCCCCGGCGCATCATTACATGGAGCACGCCTCGCATTATCGTGGTTTTGCCTGTGCCGGGGCCGCCGGTGATTATCAACGCCTTTTTTGTGTCGGCAGTAATTATCGCAAGCCTCTGCTCATCGGAGAGGGAAATTCCGCTTTCTCTTGCGAAATCCTCTATCAGCCTTTCGCCCGGCGTGCTGTGCTCGTCGGCCTTGGCCCTGACCAGCGAGGCAAGGCGGTTGGCAACGGACAGCTCCATATTGTAATATAAAGGCAGATAAACAAGGTCCTTTTCGGCAATAAGGCCGCCCATAAGCACACATTCGTTATAACAGTCCCGCACGGCGTCGATGCCGCAGTCCAGCAGCTTTGAGGCATAGCTTAGCAGCTCCGACGCGGGATAACAGGTGTGACCGTTGAGTGCGGCCTCACTCATGGCGTAACGCAGACCGCTTTTGATACGGCTTCGGCTGTCAAATGGGAGACCGAGGGCGACGGCGATTTTATCGCAGGTCTTGAACCCCATGCCCTGAATATTTTCACATAAAGCATAGGGGTCGTCACGGACGACGTTGATGCCGTCCGAGCCGTAGCGGTTGTAGACTTTTATGGCCAAGGCAGGAGAGATACCGAACTTTTGAAAAAACATCACCGTTTCCGCAGTGTCTTGTCGGAGGATAAAGGCTTCGTTTATGGCGGTGGCTTTCGCTGCGCTTATGCCTTTTATGGTTGCCAATTGCTGCGGGTCGCTGCGAATGACGCTGAGCGTGTTTTCTCCAAACTTGTCCACTATTTTACGCGCGGTCGACGGGCCGATACCACTGACGGCCCCGGAAGAAAGGTAGGTGTATATGGAACTGACGCTTTGCGGAAGCACGCGTTCAAGAGATTCGACTTTAAGCTGCTGGCCGTATTCGGCGTGATAGACCCACTCGCCTGTGACGCGCACCGTTTCGCCGGGGGCTATAAACGGCATATGTCCCACAATAACGTTAAGCACACCGTCTGTGTCAATCTCACAGACGGTGTATCCGTTGTCGTCGTTGACATATACAACTTCATAAACCTCGCCTTCAAGCGTCACCACTGCCATAGAATTCATCTCCTGTCGATTGTTATGTAAATCTTCGCGTTGTCCGGAAGCGAATGGAGTATGTCAAAAAGCTCGTCTTTATCCAGCGCCCTCCGGCATGGTTCAAAATATCGGCCGAAAAAAAGCGTACAAAAACAAAAGCATATCAAAAACAGTATCAACACAGAAATCAAAATTTCCGCCATAAACAATCACCCCGATAACAAAATATGCGTATCGGGGCGTTGTTGTTAATTATTTGAGGTATTTTGCCAGTTCGGGGACGGCGTCGAGCCTTTCCCACGGCAAATCGAGGTCCATTCTGCCAAAGTGGCCGTAGGCCGCCGTCTGCCGATATATAGGACGGCGCAGGTCAAGGCGCTTGATTATGGCGGCGGGTCGCAGGTCAAAGCACTCCGCAACTATGGCCGCAAGCTCTTCGTCGCTGACCTTGCCGGTCCCAAAGCTGTCGACCCTGACTGAGACCGGATTAGCCACTCCTATTGCATAGGCCAGCTGGAGCTGGCATTTGTCGGCGAGGCCTGCCGCCACAACGTTTTTCGCAATATAGCGGGACATGTACGCCGCGCTGCGGTCAACCTTTGTGGGATCCTTGCCGCTAAAGCTGCCGCCGCCGTGAGGCGCGTAACCGCCGTAGGTGTCAACGATTATCTTGCGGCCGGTGAGCCCGCTGTCTCCGTGGGGGCCGCCGATGACAAACCGCCCGGTTGGATTTACAAAGAACTTTGTGTTATCATCCACCATTTCGACCGGCAGAGATGGAAGTATCACCTTTTCAATCATGTCCCTGCGTATAGTTTCGAGGGCGGCGTCGGGGGTGTGCTGAGTGCTGAGCACTACCGCGTCGATTCGCACGGGCTTGTCCCCCTCGTATTCAACGGTCACCTGAGTTTTTCCGTCCGGCCTGAGGTATGGAACAAGGCCGTCCTTGCGCACCTTTGCAAGGCGCTTGGCCATTCGCTGGGCAAAATATATTGGCGCCGGCATATAAGCGTCCGTTTCGTTGGTGGCAAAGCCGAACATCATGCCCTGGTCGCCGGCGCCGGTGTCAAATTCCGAACTGTCGCCGCCGCGGGCTTCAAGGCTTTTGTTCACGCCCATGGCGATGTCGGGAGACTGCTCGTTAAGGGTGTTTATCACAGCGCAGTTGTCGCAGTGGAAGCCCATCTCCGGATCGGTATAGCCAATCTCCCTAATTGTTTGGCGGGCGATGGAGCGTATGTCGCAGTAATGCTCGGTGGTTATTTCGCCAAATACCATTACAAGACCGGTCGCCGCGCAAACCTCACAGGCTACGCGGGCCTGCGGGTCGTGGGCAAGTATATCGTCGAGCACGGCGTCGGCTATCTGGTCGCAGACCTTGTCGGGATGACCCTCAGTCACGGATTCGGAAGTAAATAATTTTTTATTGGTCATAAGTATGCCTCCTTAAAAAAGCGCAAGTATAAGGTCAAATAAACCAAAGGAAATGGCCGTCATAATAACCCCCGCGGTGCATACCCCGAGGAATACTGCCAGCAGGGATTTTTTAAAGTCGAAGTCAAGAAAGCTGGCGATGAGGCTGCCGGTCCAGGCCCCCGTGCCGGGGAAAGGTATCGCAACAAAGGCGAAAAGCCCCCAGAATGCGTATTTCTCAACCTTGTGGCGGTTTTTTTCAACCTTGGCGTCCAGCCACCGCGGGAACCAGGCGAAAGCCTTTGTCTTTTTCAGCAGGTTGCAAAAAGGCGTTATCAGCAGGAGAATGAACGGCACCGGTATCATGTTGCCGATAACGGACACAAGAAAGGCCGGCGCAAAATCTAGCCCAAGCGCCCTTGCCACAGGTATTGCGCCCCGGAGCTCTACAATGGGTATCATGGAAATGAGAAAAATATAGAAATAATTCGCCGCGGCTGCGCTGAAACCAAGAGCGGTCACTACCCAAACCGCGAAGCCGTGAACGGCGTCCTTTATTTTGTCGACCATATTATCACCTCAATATATTGTACATGAATTTCCCTCGTTTGTCAAGGGCTGCAAGGTTTTTATATTGACAATATTTTTATAATATGTTATAATTTTTATATATTATTGGGAGGCGGCAGGTTTAAAAAAAATTTTACCTACAGGGCTGAGGATATGCTTTACAACAGCAACGTCTTGCGCCGCTCTCGTTATCGCCGTATTTACAGGCGTTATCCTGTGCGCCGACGGTGTGGGCCGCGCAACGCCATACTTTACGGCGGCGCTTGTAATAGTGGTGGCATTGGCGCTTATATTCAAAATTTGGGGAAAACTTGGCGTAAAATTCATTCGCGTGTTTTTGCTCTGCATGAGCGCCATAAGCATGCTCGGCATAATTATTGACATGAGTATTGAACCCAAATAAAGGAGTTACTATGAAAGCTAAAACGATATTTGTCTGCAAGGAATGCGGCACCGAAACGCCCAAATGGCTTGGAAAATGCCCCGGCTGCGGACAGTGGAACACCTTTGTGGAGGAAAAAATTGAAAATACCAGCGAGGGAGCGTCCAGCCCCGGCAAGGCAACATTCCGCCGGGCGGCGACCGTACCGAAGGCCCTTTCAACCGTGTCTACCGAAAAGGAGGCCCGCAGTTCCTCCGGCAGCGACGAGCTTGACCGTGTGCTGGGCGGGGGAATTGTCGAAGGCTCGCTGATACTCTGTGGCGGCGAACCGGGCATAGGTAAATCGACCCTGCTGCTCCAGGTGTGCAAATTTGCCGCCCAAAACGACAAGGTGCTTTATATTTCCAGCGAGGAGTCTGAACGTCAGATTAAAATTCGTGCCGACCGCCTTGGCGCGGTAAGCGGCAATATCCTTGTAGCGAATGAGACCGACCTCGGCAACATACTTGACGCCGTAAGAGAAGTAAAGCCCAAATTTGCGGTCATCGACTCGATACAGACCATATTTTCCGGCGACGTGACCTCGGCCCCGGGCAGCGTGTCGCAGGTGAGGGAGTGTACCCTCAGTTTTATGCGCCTCGCCAAGGAGACCGGCGTAACTTTCTTCATCGTTGGGCATGTTACTAAGGAGGGCTCCATCGCCGGGCCGAGGGTGCTTGAACACATGGTGGACTGCGTGCTGTACTTTGAAGGCGAACGCCACCAAAGCTATCGCATTGTAAGGGCGGTCAAAAACCGCTTTGGCTCGACAAATGAGATCGGCGTGTTTGAAATGTCGGACAAAGGCCTTGTAGATGTGCCGAGCCCATCCTTGATGCTCCTTTCCGGCCGGCCGGTGGATGTGCCGGGTTCGGCCATAGTATGCTCCGTAGAGGGTACCAGGCCTATACTCGCGGAAATTCAGGCGCTGATTACCAAAAGCGTTTATCCTAATCCCAAACGTATGGCTACGGGGATTGATTTTTACAGGGCGTCGCTAATAATAACCGTGCTGGACAAGCGCACCGGCCTCGACTTGGCCATGCAGGACAGCTATATCAACGTCACCGGCGGCATAAAGTTAGACGAAACGGCCGCGGATTTGGCCGTTGCGGCGGCGGTCGCCAGCAGCGCTATGAACGTTCCCCTGCCAAAGGATATGGCCTTTTTCGGGGAGGTAGGCCTTACCGGTGAGGTTCGCACGGTTACCCAGGCTTCAAGGCGCATATCGGAGATTGCGAAAATGGGCTTTAAACGCTGTATGCTGCCCTTTGACGCTTTGGGCGGCATTGATAAGGCCGGGATAGAGCTTGTGGCGGTCAAAAATCTCAGCGATATGCTGGCTTATATTAAAAAGGGGTGAGAAATTTGACCGTGTTCATTACCGGCGGCAGCGGCGGCATAGGCGGCGCAATAGCGCGGGAATTTTCCGCCGCGGGCTGGAATGTTGCCTTTACCTATAAAACCGGCTCAGAGGCGGCGCAAAACCTCCGAAATGCAATCCCCGGCAGTCTCGCGCTGTACTGCGACGTCACGGACAGTTCCAGCGTAAGCGCGGCTGTAGACGCAGCGACCGGGCGTTATGGAAAGATAGACGTATTGATCAACAACGCCGGTATCGCCCGGCAGCGGCTTTTTACCGATATTACGGAGGCGGAGTGGGACGAGATGATTGACACTGACCTTAAAGGCTGCTTCCTGACCTGCAAGGCCGTGCTGCCCCAGATGATAAAGCGCAAGAGCGGTGTAATAATCAATATTTCGTCTATTTGGGGCCTTACGGGAGCCTCGTGCGAGGTCCATTACAGCGCTGCCAAAAGCGGCGTTATAGGGTTAACTAAGGCTCTTGCAAAGGAAATGGGCCCCTCTGGTATAAGGGTCAACTGCATAGCCCCCGGGGTCATAGATACTGCCATGAACGCCGATTTTTCATCAGACGATATGGACGCCCTTAAAGACGATACTCCTCTCGGATGCATCGGAACGCCCGAGGCCGTGGCCAAAACAGCGGTTTTCCTTGCGGGGGATAGCGGAGCGTTCATAACGGGCCAGGTCATTAGCCCTAACGGAGGAATGGTGATTTAGGGCGTTAAAATATAAGTTACTAAATTGATACCGGCTTACTTTAAAGTGCATACTTGCAAAAAGAAAAGAGTTGTGCTATACTCAAATGTAACAAAATTCAACACCTCTCATACTATGTACTGTGGCTCGGGCCATAATAAGTATAGGAGGATTATTACATGGAGGAAAGAATTTCAAGCTCTTTCGGCTGCAATGAAAAGGTCTGCATTCAGACGGACCAGATATATGACAGTTGCCGCAGCAAGGAGTGCATTGAGTGCTTACGTGTTTTTCTCACAGAGACCGGTCAGGAAATTATTGACCGGGCAGTTGACGTAAAGTGCCGCAAAGCCGAGGTGATATGGATTTTCCCCAACGTTGAGCCGCTCACCTTCAACCGTGGCTATTATACCGTTGACTTGACATACTTTTTCCGACTTACTCTTGAGGTTTATACCGGCGTTTCCAGGCCTGTGACTGTCGAGGGGCTGGCCTCGTTCAATAAAAAGGTAGTTCTGTTCGGCAGCGAGGGCAGCGCCAAGATATTCAGCTCAAAATATAAGGAAGACAGCTTTGATCCTCAGCTTTGGCAGAAAACGAACATGCCCAAGGCAGTAGTGGAGGTCTGTGCCACAAAGCGTAAAAGATCAAGGGGCGAGAAAATAAGCGAACAGAGGTTCAATACTTTTCTTCATGGCACAATTTTGTCAAAAAATATTTAATAATATCTGATAAAGGAGAAGATCATCATGAAAAAAATTCTTACAGTTGAAGGTATGCAGTGCGAGCATTGCAAGGCCAGCGTTGAAAGCGCTCTTTCGGGCGTTGCCGGCGTGACCTCGGCCAAGGTCGACCTCAAGAAAAAGACGGCGACAGTAGCTCTTTCAGGCGATGTGGCCGACTCCGCTCTTAAGGACGCCGTGAGCGCGGCGGGCTTTGAAGTAGTGAACGTAGAGGAGAAGAAGGGGCTTTTTGATAAATAATGTACAGAGAGCTTCAAAGAAAGGCGGCGTCATTGCTCACGGCAGACGACAGCCTTGTGACAAATCTCAGCAACGCGTCGGCATTGCTCAATGAGTATCTTGACGACATCAACTGGGTCGGGTTTTACTATCGCAGAGGGGACAGGCTTCTTTTGGGCCCATTTCAAGGTAAAACGGCTTGTGTGTCGATCCCTGTTGGCAAGGGAGTATGCGGGACGGCGGCCGAACAAAAAGAGACCCTTGTTGTTCAAGACGTACATTTGTTCGCAGGACATATCGCCTGCGACTGTGCGAGCAACAGTGAAATCGTAGTTCCGATCCTCGCGGACGGCGAGGTAGTGGGCGTGCTGGATATTGACAGCCCCACCGTTGGCCGGTTCAGCGCCAGAATCCGGTGACCGGCAGCCTTCTTGATGG
>CANRHW010000058.1 GCA_947630525.1 uncultured Clostridia bacterium
AAAAAAAGGAGCATAATAATAAAGAAAGGAATTAATACAAGGAGAGTGTACATAAATGAATATCAGCATTACAAGAACCACGACCCCCAAGGCTAAGCCCGCTGACGAAAGCAAGCTTGGCTTCGGCATCATATACACCGACCATATGCTTGTTATTGACCATACCGAGGGCATTGGCTGGCATGACGCCCGCATCGTGCCCTATGAGCCGTTGGCGCTCGACCCCGCGGCAATGGTTTTCCATTACGCAATGGAGTCATTCGAGGGACTTAAGGCCTACCGTCTGGCCGACGGCTCCATTCAGCTTTTCCGGCCGGAAAAGAACGCCGCCCGCATGATCAACACCAACCACCGCATGTGTCTGCCCGCTTTGCCCGAGGAGGATTTTGTACAGGCAGTGAAGGCCATTGTCAAAGTTGACGAGGACTGGGTGCCTCACAGCGAGGGCACTTCGCTCTATATCAGGCCCTTTGTTATCGCCACTGAGCCTCATCTTGGCGTGCGCACCTCAAAAACTCATAAGTTTATCATAATATGCTCCCCCGTAGGCGCATATTATTCCACGGGCATCAATCCCGTAAAGATTTTTGTCGAGGACGAATACACCCGCGCCTGCCCCGGCGGCACGGGCTTCACCAAGTGCGGCGGCAACTACGCGGCCTCACTTATCTCTCAGGTAAAGGCTCACGGCCTGGGCTATGAGCAGACCCTCTGGCTGGACGGCGTTGAACACAAGTACGTTGAGGAAGTGGGCAGCATGAACTGCTTCTTCAAAATAGACGGCAAGATTTATACCGCTCCCACGGTAGGCACTGTCCTGCCGGGCGTAACGCGGATGTCCTGCATAGAGTTGCTCAAAAAATGGGGCTATGACGTATGCGAGGATCGTCTGCCCATCGCCGACGTAATGAAAGCCGCGTCCGACGGCAAGCTGGAAGAGGTGTTCGGCACAGGTACGGCCGCAGTTATATCTCCCGTCGGCGAGCTTCGCTACGAGGATCAGACGGCCTATATCAACAACGGCGAAATCGGGCCCGTTACTCACAGGCTTTATGACACAATCACCGGCATCCAGTGGGGTAAGCTGCCCGACGATATGGGCTGGACAGTTCCCATCGAATAAAACCACTGCAAAAAAGGATGGCGCTGTGCGCCATCCTTTTTTTGTTCTCTTCAAGAATACGATAACCGCCGCCGGTTCGGCATAAATCACTTTATGTTTTCCACAGCGGCCCGCTCAACGGCCAGCCCGGCCTCATACCGTCTGATAAAAGCGTTAAAGCCTTCCACGTCGGCAGGGTCGGGAGTGACGCTCATACCCTTGTCGCCGGCGAACACCCTGTGTTCCAAATAAGCGGCAAGTGTTTCGCCCGGGTCGCGGTCAACCATGTACGCGGCCAAAAGAGCAATGCCCCAAGCGCCGCCCTCGCCGGCGGTCTCCATAACGCTAACGGGAGCGTCCATAGCGGCGGCAAGTATTTTTTGACCCACGCCCACGGTCTTGAACAAGCCTCCGTGGCCCATAATGCTGTCTACCTTTACGCCCTCCTTTTTGAGGAGAATGTCAAGGCCCAGTTTGAGGGCGCCGAGAGAGGTGTAGAGATTGGCCCGCATAAAGTTGGCCAGATTGAACTTGCTCTCGGGCGTGCGTACAAGCAGCGGGCGGCCCTCCTCAAAGCCGGTGATATGCTCGCCGGAATAATAGCAGTAGCTCATAACTCCGCCGCAGTCCGGATCGCCCTCCATAGCTCTGAAATAAAGCTCGTCATAGAGTTTGGGCATACTTATATCGACGCCCAGCATTTGGGAAAACTCTTTAAAAATATTTACCCAGGCGTTAATATCGGACGTGCAGTTATTGCAGTGTACCATGGCGACAAGGTCGCCGACCGGCGTTGTGACAAGGTCAATGGCGTCATAAACGGCGCTGAGCTCTTTTTCCATAACTATCATGGCAAAGACTGATGTTCCGGCGGAAACGTTGCCGGTCCTGGGGGCTACGCTATTAGTGGCCGTCATGCCGGTGCCCGCGTCGCCCTCGGGCGGGCACAGAGGAGCGCCGGGCTGGAGGCTGCCGGAGGGGTCGAGCAGCTTCGCCCCCTCGGGGGTGAGCACGCCCGCTTTGTCACCGGCCAAGAGCACGTCCGGCAGAATATCTCTGAGCCTCCATGGATAGGCCTTGTCCGCCACGGCTGCGTCAAACTTTTCTATCATGGCCGCGTCGTAGTCCTTGGTATGTATGTCAATAGGGAACATTCCCGAAGCCTCGCCCACGCCGAGCACCTTTTTGCCGGTGAGCTTCCAGTGTATGTAACCGGCAAGGGTAGTCATGAACTTTATCTGGGGCACGTGAGCCTCGTCGTTAAGTATGGCCTGATAAAGATGGGCTATGCTCCAGCGCTGGGGAATGTGATAATCGAACAGCTTGGTCAAAGCCTCCGACGCCGGGCCGGTTATGGTGTTCCTCCATGTGCGGAAAGGCACCAACAGTTCGTCCTTTTCGTCAAAGACCATATAGCCATGCATCATGGCGCTGAAGCCTATAGCGGCCAGTTTGCTGACGGCGACGCCGTATTTTTCCATAACGTCGGCCGTCATTTTGGCATAGCAGTCCTGAAGGCCGGTCCAGATATCGTCAAGCGAATAGGTCCATATACCGTTTTCATACCGGTTTTCCCAGTCATGGCTGCCTGATGCAATCGGCGAGCTGTCCTCGCCTATAAGCACAGCCTTGATTCGAGTGGAGCCCAGCTCGATACCAAGCACGGCCCTACCTGTAAAAATCGTATTTTTTACCGCGTCAATACTCATTTTTTACCCTCCTGTTTGTTTTTTATCATTATACATCATTTTCCGAAAAATTTCAATACGGAAATAAAATTTTATTGCGCGGCGTTCCTTATGCCGTCCAGTATCGCCTTATTGGAAATGGCGAAGGCGTAATTTTCAACAATAACGTCGTTTATCATGTGGTCGGAGCAGAACTGAGGGAGCGACAGACTGGCGCTGCGCGGATCGACCACGAATATCTCCTCATAGTGATTGGTAAGGAACGGCACAAGAGCGTTGCCGAAGGAATCCTTTGTCACCAGCAGACGGCGGCCGTTCTTATTTGTGGTAACAATGTGCATCAACGGGTGATCGCCGCCGAGGAAAGCCAGGTATTTGTTGGAGGTGCCCTCCACATCGCTTATTACCTTTGCGTCGTACTGCCCGGTCATGTCGGCGCTGTAATAGGCCTCGCTGGACTCTACCGACGGCTGGTAAAAGACCTCGACATAATCCGGGTAATCCTTGAGCTCCTTACGCTTTGTATAACGGTACATACTGCCTACAAAGTCGTATGAAATGACCTCGTAAGGGAAAGATTCAAGCTCCAAAGGCTCTATGCCGGCCGCCTTGCAGAAAGCATAATAGCCCTGATAGGCTCCCCTCGCCGTCCAATGGTGGTCGGTGCGGTAATATATGTACTGGTCGGCGGCGGCGGCCATATACGTATATACGTCGACCTTATTAACCTCCGGCATCATCTGAGCGTAAAGCAGCCTTATTGCTTCTTTCTGGGAATGCATATCCGAATGGTACTGCACCGGGGAATAAAACTCCGCCGCCGTGGGCACTATTAAGGAATAAACATTGACATATGGCAGGCATATCTTTACCGAATTTACGAGAGCGGCATAGTTGGTGAGCATCTGCGGATAGTAGCCAAATATTTCCATTGCCCGGTCATTTGAAATTATTATGCCGTGACTGTTATATTCAGCCTCGTCGGCCAGCTCCACATGAGCCGCCTCGGGGAGCTTTTCTTCTTCCGGCTCTTCCTCTTCGGGGGCGGAGTTAAGGCTGTTGAGGTTTTCTCCCTCGCCCATATCGTCGTTAACGGCGTTGGCTATGACCTCAACAGAGCCCTCCCTGCGGTACACCATAAGGTCCCGCAGACCGTCGCCGGCGGCCATTAGCTTGTCGCGGAACGGAAAGTGGTCGTTAAGGTATTCCCCTATTCCCTTGGCATACTCGCCGGAAAAAACATTTTCGGCGCTGAATTTAGGCGCTTTGGCCAGACTGCGATTTTCATTCTCGGACAGCTTCGCCTTGGGCATAGCAAAAAACAGCGTCATCCCGGCCGCAAGCATCAATATAAATATTATAGGTATTAACTTATCCCGCTTCAACATTACCACTCCTATCAAAGTATATTAATTATACTCTTATATTTGACAAAATTCAAGTGCCGACAAATATTTTTTTCAGAAATACCGGCGCGGGGCATATACTCAAAAATTTCACCGGGCAATTTTGTATTGCCGCAAAATTTGGTTATTGCATTTAAAAGATTTTTATGATATAATCCCAGAGTAGGCAATGAGGAGTCGAAGGATGTGATATATTGAAAATACGCCGTTACGCACAATACTTGAACACAGTTAAGGATGTAATAACCTCCCCGGATATTCGGAGGTTGGAAAAATACGATCAGCACATGGGCACCTCGCGGCTGAGCCACAGCGTCAACGTCAGCTACAAAAGCTATCGTCTGGCAAGCCTATTGGGCTGGAACGCACCGGCGGCGGCCAGGGCCGGTCTGATGCACGATATGTTTTATTACAACTTCAAGGAAGTTGGCTTCACCGCCAGGGAGCACTGCCGTATACACCCGCAAATCGCTCTTTACAACGCCCGCCAAAGCTTCGATATCTCCCCTCTCGAAAGCGATATAATCAGTGCGCATATGTGGCTGGCCGCCGGAAAACGACCCAAATACAAGGAGGGGTATCTGGTGACCATGGTGGACAAATACTGCGCAGCGGAGGAGTTTTTCAAAGGGATTTTCAAAAAAATACGCAGATAACAAAGGAGAAAAAAACATGCTGATACTTATTTACCCAAAGTGTTCCACCTGCCAAAAGGCCCTCGGTTGGCTTGACGGCAAGGGGGCCGTTTACGAAACGCGGCACATAAAGGACGAAAATCCGACCTACGAGGAGCTAAAGGCCTGGCATAAGGAAAGCGGCCTGCCGCTCAAACGGTTCTTCAATACCAGCGGCCTGCTCTACAAGGAGCTTGACCTAAAAAACAAGCTGCCGTCCATGAGCGAGGACGAGCAGCTCCGTCTGCTGGCAACGGACGGTATGCTTGTAAAGCGGCCCCTGCTCATAAGCGGCAAGGGAATTGCTCCCGGCTTTAGAGAGGCCGAGTGGGAGAAGCTGCTGTGACCGGCTTTATCAAAAAGGAGCCGGTGCTCACGGCGGCGCTGTTTTTGGCGGTGGCCTCGTGTTTTGTTTCGCCGCCGGGGCCGGAGCTTTTAGGCTACATAGATTTCCGCACCCTGTCGCTGCTGTTCTGCCTTATGGCGGTGATGAAAGGATTTCAAGAAACTGGGCTGTTTTCGGCGGCGGCTAGGGCTCTGCTGTCTAAAACCAAAACCCTGCGCCAGACCTCCGGCGCACTCATTTTGATGTGCTTCTTCACAAGTATGCTGATTACCAACGACGTTGCACTCATCACCTTTGTTCCCTTTGCGCTGGAGGTTTTGAGCTCCGCCGGGAAACGCGGAGCTATTCCGCTGACGGTGGCCATGCAGACGGTTGCGGCAAATTTGGGCAGTATGCTGACGCCCCTGGGCAATCCGCAGAACCTCTATCTCTATTCCCGGTCAGGTATGGACGCGGTGTCAATGATAAAGCTCATGCTGCCGTACTGGACCCTTTCTCTGGTTATTTGCGCCGCTTCGCTGCTGTTTTTCAAAAAAGACGCTATTTCTGAGCCGGGCGGCGGCAAGCCGGTCAAGACGGAGCCGCTGCCGCTGATGATATATACGGCGCTGTTCGTGCTGTGTATGCTCTGCGTGCTCAGATTGACGAATTACCGTATTGTGCTGGCGGCGGTGCTTGTTACACTGTTAATATACAACAGAAGTATATTAAAAAAAGTTGATTACAGTCTTCTGCTGACCTTTGTGGCTTCTTCATATTTATAGGCAACATCAGCGCCGTCCCCGCCGTAGGCGATTGGCTGCGGGCAGTCGTCGGCGGCCGTGAGATACTGTTCGGCGTGCTTTCGAGCCAGGTGATAAGCAACGTCCCGGCGGCGCTGCTGCTGTCGGGCTTTACGAACCGTTTTGACCTGCTGATGATCGGCGTCAACCTGGGCGGCCTGGGCACTCTCATTGCATCCATGGCCAGCCTCATATCCTACAAGTATATAGCCAACTTCGACGGCTGCATAAAGGGGAAGTATTTCCGCCTGTTTACCGTGTTAAATTTGGGCATATTGGCCATTCTTGCCCTGTTCGCACTGGCGAGTGAAGGGCTGTAAAAAAAGTCGTGTAGACCGTTCAAGGGCATAAAATGGGAAAATTCGCTCGTAAGAGCGAATTTTCTACATTAATAATATTTTATTGTTACTTTTCGATTATTTAATGCTCAATTTATATTAAACAAAAGCTTTCGGCCCTTGAACGGTCTACACGATTTTTTCGGCCAATCACTTATATTTCGCGCTGTATGTCACTGGTATAGTAGGCGACGACGCTTATCTCGTTGCCATTGACATCCTTACCGGTAATGGTGGCCCCGCCAAGGCTCATAAGCTCGCCAAGCTTTACGTCGGCAATGTTCATATGGAGGACGATGCGGTTTTCAGAATGAATGACGATTTCCTTGTCGTCCACTATATTTATAACGGCTTCGCGGCAAAGTATAGTTTCGCCGTGTTCGTCGCGGGCCGCCACATATAAGACCTTGCGGCTGCGGATGCGTTCAAGGAGGGTGCGCTGCTCGTCGGCCTCACGCTGGCGCTCCTTTTTCTTTTTTGAGAACAACATCCCCCTCACCTACCTTGTTATCATGGTACCGATACCAGTGTCGGTAAATATTTCCAGCAGAAGGCAGTGTGGCACGCGGCCATCAATAATGTGCACGTGGCTGACGCCGGATTCGATAGCGGCAAGGCAGCCCTGGACCTTGGGTATCATGCCGCCGCTGATGGTTCCGTTTTCTATCATTTCATCGGCCTGAGCGCGGCTCATCTCATAGATAACATGGCCGTCCTTGTCAAAAACGCCTTCAATATCCGTCAGGAACATAAGTTTTTCCGCTCCGAGGGCGGCGGCCACCGCAGAGGCGGCAGTGTCGGCGTTGATATTATAGCTTTGGCCGTTGGCGTCGGTGCCTATGGGCGCTATTACAGGTATGTATTGGTCGTCGGCAATAAGGTCGAGCACATGGGTGTCTACGCTCTCGACCTCGCCCACATAACCCAGTTCCTGCTCGACGCCGTCTACAAGGGTGGTCTTTTTTCTGCACTGAATTATACCGCCGTCGATGCCGCAAAGGCCGATGGCCTTGCCGCCCTTGGAATTCACGGCGGAAACTATGGCCTTATTCGTTTTGCCGACAAGCACCATCTGGGCAACTGCCATGGTGTCGGCGTCAGTGTAGCGCAGGCCGTTGATAAAGCGGCTTTCCACATTATAGGTCTTGAGCGCCGCGGTGATGTCGGGGCCGCCGCCATGCACGACTATCGGCTGGGCTCCAATATATTTAAGGAGGGTTATATCCTCCATTACCGACTGTTTTAGCTCATCATTTACCATGGCGTTGCCGCCGTATTTGATGACGATGGTTTTTCCGCTGATTTTTTGTATGTATGGCAGAGCTTCCACAAGGATGCCCGCTTTTTTTATAAATTCCTTCATTTTTTCGGTGTTTTCCATATATATTCTCCCTTACAGATATAATCCGGCTTGGAGGAGGCCCGTATCCTCCGGCAGACCGAACATCAGGTTCATATTCTGTACGGCCTGACCGGCGGCCCCCTTAACAAGGTTATCGATGGCGCTGACGACTATTACGCGATTGAGCCGTTTGTCCACAACGAGGCCTATATCTACAAAGTTACTGCCGGATACGTGGTTGCTCTCGGGCAGCATACCGCTGTCATAAACGCGTACAAAATACTCACCCTTATAAAAATCCTTGTAGAGCCGCACAAGCTCGTCCTGGGAACTGGCAGTCCTGAGATTGGCGTAACAGGTGGCAAAAATCCCGCGCTTCATCGGCACAAGATGAGGGCTGAACGACAGCTTAATCTCCTCGCCGGCCAAGAGGCTCAGCTCCTGCTCTATCTCGCTGGTATGACGGTGGGTACCCAGCTTGTAGGCCTTGATATTTTCTGTGCACTCGCAGAAGTGGTAATCCAAGGCCAGACCGCGGCCGGCGCCGCTGACGCCGCTCTTTGCGTCAATGATAATAGTGCCGTTGTCAATAAGCCCATGCTTAACCAGAGGCGCCATACCCAAAATCGAACAGGTGGTATAACAGCCGGGATTGCCCACCAAACGGGTATTTTTTATCTCCTCACGGTGCAGTTCGCAAAGGCCGTATACGGACTCCTTCAAAAGCTCGGGGGCGCTGTGGGGCTGGCCGTACCATTCCTCATACACCTTTGCGTCGTTATAGCGGAAGTCCCCGCTGAGGTCGATGACCCGCAAACCTTTTTCGTACAAGGCGGGAATGACCTCCTTGGACGCTCCGTGCGGCAGAGCGGTAAAGACCACATCGCATTCCCGGGCGGCCTTTTCAACGTCCAGTTCCTCGCACTCAATATCGCATATATTTCTCAGGCTTTGATAAACGTCGCTTATTTTCTGGCCCTTAAAAGTCTGCGACACTGCCATGGTTATCTCGCACTGGCCGTGGCGGGAAAGCAGCCGCACCACTTCGATGCCGGCGTAACCTGTAGCGCCCAAAATACCTGCTCTTATCATATTTATGACCTCCGTTTGCCGATAATTTGTAATTTCGTATTG
>CANRHW010000059.1 GCA_947630525.1 uncultured Clostridia bacterium
TATTGCCATATTATTCCTCACATATTTATTTTGTTAATGCGGACAATAACTGTGTAGCGGTTAGGCAATGAGGAGTAAAGCCCCCATTGCTTAATCCGCATAAAATATAAATCAAAGGGGTTTTAAAAAATGTCTAAGGCATATAAGACCGACCGTCCTATCGACGGCATCCACTGCGAGGTGGCCTCCTGCGACTTCCACGCGCCCGAGGATAAATGCACCGCTAACTGCATCAAGGTAGGCGTAAAGTCCTCCGACAGCAAGCAGGTAGCCGACTGTGAAACCTACAGCAAAAAGGAAAGCTGCTGCCAGTAAAACTTCCGTAAATGGCTCTTGCGGGAACAACCCGAACGGTTTTTCACGCAAAACCCTTTTCCGGAAACGTCCCGTTTCATCGTCCGCTTTATGGACTGCTCTAATATTATTTAATATTGGAGCACAGCTTAACGCGGGTCCAGCGTCACGCTGGCGGGCGCTTTCGCTTACGAAACATAATTTTTATTTTAATAAAAATTATGTTTCTACCCCGATTAAGGTATACAATCCCGGGTACACGCCCCGGGATTGTATATTTTTTATCGAAAGGGAGTTCCCTTTCGAGCTTTCCCCAACGTACATCAGGTTTTTATCAATCCGAGAGGAACAATTTCCGTTCCCATTCAATTATTTAGGGGCGGCGAGGATTGAACTATCCTAAAAACTCGTTCACAACAGCCTTCATCATGGACTTGTCGCAAACCGTCTCAAAGCGCACGTCCTTTTCCTCAAGCTGTCCAAGGCTGGGCGGCACCGTCAGGTCAAAACGCTCGGCAAGTATGCGCAGCAGCTCAAACTCGTCCTTATCCTCGATCTCCTCCCCGCCAAGCAGTGCGGTCAGCACGTCGCCGTTGAATTTAAACGGGCTGGCCGTGGAGGCTATTATCGTCTTTGTACCGTCGCCGGTCGCGGCGGCGTATTCCTCGTGAACGGCCACGGCCACCGACGTATGAGGGTCAATCACATAGCCAAACTCATCCTGAATACGGCGGATGGTATCGCGGCACTTGTCGTCGTCGGCGAAGCCGGCGCTGAAGTTGGCCTTTACCTGTTCAAAAATTTCACCGTCGACGGTATATTTGCCCGTGGCTTTAAGCTCATCCATATACGCGGCCACTTTTTTGTCGTCTCTGCCCGAAAGCAGATAAAGCAGCCTTTCCAAATTGGAGGATATCAAAATGTCCATGGAGGGAGATATGGTGGTATAAAAATCCCGGTTCCTATCATAGACGCCGGTATTTATAAAGTCGGTGAGCACATTGTTGGCGTTGGACGCGCAGATGAGCGTCTTGACCGGCAGACCCATAAGTTTGGCAAAATAGGCCGCCAAAATGTTGCCGAAGTTACCTGTTGGCACACAGACGTTCACCTGTTCGCCCAAAGAAATCTCCTCGCCCCTGAGCATATCGCAGTAGGCGGAGAAATAGTAGACTATCTGGGGAGCGAGCCGACCCCAGTTAATGGAGTTGGCGCTGGAGAGAGACAGGCCTTTTGCGTCCAGCTCGGCAGCATAAGCCTTATCGGTAAATATTTCCTTTACCCCGGTCTGGGCGTCGTCAAAATTGCCGTTCACGGCGCTTACAAAAACGTTTTCGCCCTCCTGAGTGCACATCTGGAGGCGCTGTATGCCGCTGACGCCGCTTTCGGGATAAAAAACGATAATCTTCGTACCCTCAACGTCACGGAAGCCTTCGAGCGCAGCCTTGCCGGTGTCGCCGCTGGTGGCCACAAGGATAACGATTTCCCTGTCCATGCCGGTCTTTTTTACCGAGGTGGTCAGCAGGTGTGGCAGGATTTGGAGGGCCATATCCTTAAAAGCGCAGGTGGGGCCGTGCCACAGTTCCAGTACATAACGGTCCTTATCCAGCTTATACACCGGGGCGATAGACTCGGTGCCGAATTTCGCCTTTGTATAGGCCTTTGTCACGCAGTCCTCCACCTCGGCCGCCTTAAAGTCGGTCAGGAAAAGACCAAGTATTTTTTTTGCCCTGTCGGTATAGCTCATGGACGCCATCTCATTTATTTCGTCCAATGTGACCGAGGGTATTTCGTCGGGAATGTACAGTCCCCCCTCGGCGCTGAGACCTTTAACAATGGCCTCGGCAGAGGTTGCGGACACGGTATTGTCGCGGGTGCTGTTGTATTTCATTATATTACCTCTTACTTTACTACAATATTCACAAGCTTGCCGGGCACGGCGATGGTTTTTACAACGGTCTTGCCCTCGATAATCGCCTTGACCCTGTCGCTGTTCATGGCCAGCTTCACAAGCTCCTCCTTGTCCGAACCGGCGGGCACGAGCATCTTATCTTTGAGCTTGCCGTTTATCTGGATAACGACCGTTATTTCGTCGTCCACGGTTTTGGTCTCGTCGTACTTGGGCCAGGGCTGCTCGCTCAAAATCTTGCCAAAGAGCACGCTGTAAAGTTCCTCGGTCATATGCGGAGCAAAGGGATTGAGTATGGACAGAAAGGCCTTATACTCGGCGTGATTTATGGAGCCCACCTCATACACGGCGTTTACCAGCGCCATCATCGATGCAATGGCGGTATTAAACTTCATGGCCTCGATATCGCCGGTCACCTTTTTGATGGTCTTGTGTATGGCGACCTCCAGTTCGGGCCGCATCTCATCGCCTGGAATGAGCTTATCGCTCAGCGCCCAAACGCGGTCAAGGAAGCGCTTGCAGCCCTTTATGCCGCTTTCGCTCCACGGCGCTGCCTGCTCATAGTCGCCCATGAACAGCACATATACCCTCAGAACGTCGGCGCCGTACACGTCCACAACGTCGTTGGGGTCGACCACATTGCCCTTGGACTTGCTCATTTTGTCGCCGTCCGGCCCGAGCACTAACCCCTGGGCGGTGCGCTTGGCATAGGGTTCGGGAGTGGGGACCTCGCCTATATCATAGAGGAATTTGTGCCAGAACCGGGAATAGATCATATGGCGGGTGACGTGCTCCATGCCGCCGTTGTACCAATCGACGGGCATCCAGTATTCCAAAGCCTCCTTAGAGGCAAAGGCCTTGTCGTTTTTGGGGTCGCAGTAACGGAGAAAGTACCAGGACGAACCGGCCCACTGGGGCATGGTATCAGTCTCGCGCCGGGCGTCGCCGCCGCATTTGGGGCACTTGCAGCGGACAAAGCTGTCGATTTTTGCCAGCGGGCTTTCCCCATCGGAACCGGGCTCATAATTCTCAACCGGGGGCAGGCGCAGGGGCAGTTCTTCATAGGGAACGGCAACCATTCCGCAATGGGGGCAATGTACTATGGGTATGGGCTCGCCCCAATAGCGCTGACGGTTAAACGCCCAGTCTTTCATCTTATACTGTACGCCGGCCTCGCCGCAGCCCTTTTCTTCAAGGACTTTGAGAACCTTTTCTATGGCGTCCTTTTTATTGGTTATGCCGTTTAACTCGCCCGAATTGACCATTTCGCCGTCGCCGGTGTAGGCCTCGACGCTGATATCGCCGCCCTTTATTACCTCAATAATGTCAATGCCAAACTTCTTGGCAAATTCATAGTCCCTGGTATCGTGAGCCGGCACGGCCATGATGGCCCCGGTGCCGTAACCCATCATTACATAGTCGGAAATGTAAATCGGTATTTCCTTGCCGGTCAGGGGATTTACGGCGGTAAGGCCCTGGATGCGCACGCCCGTCTTATCCTTTACAAGCTGAGTGCGCTCAAACTCGCTCTTTTTGCCGCATTCGGCCTTATAGGCGTCCAGCTCGGCAATGTTGGCGATGGACTCCCGATACTTTTCGATAATCGGATGCTCGGGGGCGATTACCATAAAGGTAACGCCGTAAAGGGTGTCGGGCCGGGTAGTGTATATGCGGAGCTTTTCGCCGTTTTCCTTTATGGAAAAGTTCACAAAAGCGCCCGTGGACTTGCCTATCCAGTTTTCCTGCTGAAGCTTTATGTTCGGCAGGTAATCCACGTCTTTCAAGCCCTGGAGGAGCTTGTCGGCATATTCGGTTATGCGGAGATACCAAACCTCCTTGGTGCGCTGCACCACATCGCTGTGACAGATATCGCATTTGCCGCCCTGGGAATCCTCGTTTGAAAGGACGACCTTGCAGCTTGGGCAGTAGTTGACAAGGGTCTTGTCACGGAAAACCAGGCCGTGCTCAAACATTTTCAGGAAAATCCACTGGGTCCACTTGTAATATTTCTCATCGGTAGTATCGATCACGCGGTCCCAGTCAAAAGAAAATCCCACCCGTTTGAGCTGTTGGGTAAACTTTTTTATGTTGTTGTCGGTGACGACTCTTGGGTGAACGCCGGTCTTGATAGCGGTATTTTCGGTGGGCAGACCGTAAGCGTCAAAGCCTATGGGGAACAGAACGTTATACCCCTCCATGCGGCGCTTGCGGCTGACCACTTCAAGGCCGGAAAAGGCCTTTATATGGCCCACGTGCATACCGGCTCCGGAGGGATAAGGGAACTCGATAAGGGCATAAAACTTAGGCTTGCCGCTATTATCCTCAGCGTGGAAAGTCTTGTGTTCATCCCAGTATTTCTGCCACTTGGGCTCTATGGCTTTAAAGTCGTAATTCATAATTATCAGTCCTTTCTAATTATCGGTAAGCAGGCCGGATATGTCAACGGACGGAGCCTCGCTCCACAGCCGTTCAAGGTCGTAAAACTCCCGCATCTGCGAGGTAAACAGGTGCAGAATGACCCCGCCGAAGTCTATGAGTATCCAGCCTCCGCCGCCCTTGCCTTCAAGCTTGACCGGCGGCGCGCCCTTTTCGGCCATGACGCCCTGCGCTTCGTCGGCCAGCGCACCGAGCTGCGTAAGGCTGCCGCCCGTGGCAATAACAAAATACGCGGCGATTATAGTGCTTTGTTCCACATCGATAACCGCGATATCCCGGGCCTTTTTACTGTCAAGAATTTTGACCAGTTCCGTCATTTTTTCTCTATCGTTCAAGAGCTTCTCCTCCTGTTTTCTATAAGATCATTGCGGGCAAAAATCGAATCCGGGTGAATAAGGTTGCCCTTTCTTATCACGTGCTTTATTGAACAGCCGATGGCGTATATAAGAGCCTCGTCAATATCTATTTCCACAAGCTCCCTGATTTGCTGCGACTGCTCAATCTCCCTGCCGGGCTCGGTCATATCCGCTATGTATATGAGCTTTTCCATTGGGGTCATGTTCGGCCGGCCGGTGGTGTGATAATATATGGCGTCAAGAATTTCCTGATCCTCTATGCCGTAATCCACCCTTGCCACCGTAGCCCCCAAAAAGCCGTGTATCAGCGCCTTTTCGGTCTTACAGTAGGGGTCGAGGGTCACGCCGTACCTCTCGCAGTAATCCTTAACCTGCTCATCGGTAAAATTTTTGGCGCAGTCATGGAGCAGCCCGGCGATATAGGCCCTTTCCGGGTCGACTCCAAAGCGCGGAGCAAGGCGGACGGCCTCGGCCGCCACGCCAAGGGTGTGCTTAAAACGACGCTCGACCTGAGCGGATTTTAACCTGACGATCATTTCATCCGTTGTCATAAAGCACCTCATTCGTACAAATTATTCTCTTTTATATATTTATAAACCGCCTTTGGCATATATTTCTCCGGGTCGCCGCCGTATTTTAACAGCGTCCTTATCTCCGTGCTGGAAACCCTGACGGGCTCCATGTCCACGGCCTGCGCGTGAGGGCGAACGGCTATCTCCACGCCTCCGCGCGGGAACACCAAGAGAGTGGCGGCGGCGGTTATCCTTTCCGGCTGGTACCAGCTTTCAATATCCCTGTAGGAGTCGGAGCCAATCAGAAAGTACAGTTCATCCTCCGGGAACCTGCGGCGGAAATCCTCCACCGTGACCGCGCTGTAGGATATCCCTCCCCTTTCGCCCTCATACCGGCTAACCTCCGCGCCGGTACCCGCAAGGGCAAGCTCCACCATGCGGCACCTATCGTCGTAACCGGCCGAAAAGCCGTCCTTGTGCGGAGCCTTATAGGTGGGTATAACGATAAGCCTGTCCAGACCGGCGGTACTCACCGCCGCCCGGCAAATAGCCAGATGTCCGTTGTGAAAGGGGTCAAACGCCCCGCCGAAAAGTCCGATTTTCATATAATACCCTACCTTGGCAGCTCTATCCTGCGCTTTTCCTTGTCCGAAGCCTGGCGGTAGATCACGACCTTGGCCCCGATGCACTGAACCGCTTCGGCTCCAAGCGCTCGGCAAAGCTCATCGCAGGCCTCGCGGGCGCTCATGAGCGCCGTTTCGAGCACCGATATTTTGATGAGCTCCCTCGCTTCAAGAGCGTCATTGAGCTGTTTTATCATATTTTCATTTATTCCGCCCTTGCCTATCTGGAAAATGGCCGGCTGTACGTGGCCAAGCCCCCGCAGGTAGGCACGCTGTTTAGATGTAAGCATAATACTACTCCACTATTCCACAAAATCAAATTCCAAGTCGTACATTCTTACCGGGTCGCCCTCGCCGCAGCCCCGCTCACGAAGGGCGTCGATTATGCCTTTGCGGCGCAGCGCCCGCTGAAAATACTGCATACTTTCGTCGTCGTCAAAATTCACGCCCCTGAGCAGCTTCTCAACGTAAGGGCCCTCCACGACGTAGACGCCGTCCTGAACGCCGACGGTGAAATCCTCGCCGCTGTCCTCCGCCTCGTCAAAAACCTCCGGCTCGTAAATTGCCACGGGCTCCAGGCCGTCAAGCATGGACGCGGCATAGCTTATGAGTTCCCTGACGCCTTTACCGCTGGCGGCCGATATCTCAAAATACGGAAGCTCCTTTTCTTTTATAAACGCCCTGAACCGCTCCAACAGAGCCGGGTCGGTAATGATATCCGTCTTGTTGGCCGCCACAATCTGGGGCCGGGCGGCAAGATTTTCGCTGTAAAGGGCAAGCTCGGAATTTATTTTTTCAAAATCTTCAACAGGGTCCCTGCCCTCGATGCCGCTGACGTCCACCACGTGGATTATGAGCCGTGTGCGCTCGATATGGCGCAGGAACTCGTGCCCCAGCCCTATCCCCTCGTGGGCGCCCTCTATTAGACCGGGTATATCGGCCAGCACAAAGCTGTGCCCCTCGCCCGCGTCCACTACGCCCAAGTTAGGCTCCAGCGTAGTAAAGTGATAGTTCGCTATCTTAGGCCGGGCGTCGCTTACCACTGAAAGCAGCGTAGACTTGCCCACATTGGGGAAGCCCGCGAGACCCACGTCCGCAATAAGTTTAAGCTCCAGCGTCAGCTCCCGTTCCTGACCGGGGATGCCGTTTTTTGCAAATTTAGGCGCCTGACGGGTCGGCGTGGCAAAATGCGTATTGCCCCAGCCGCCGTTGCCGCCGCGGGCAGCTATAAAATCTTCGCCGGGCACGGACATATCCTTGATTATCCTGCCGGTGTCCTTATCCTTGATTATAGTGCCCACAGGCACGGGGATACGGAGGTCCTCGCCCTTGGAGCCGTAAGAATTGCGGGCCTTGCCGTCGCCGCCGTTCTGGGCCCTGAAGTTCTTTTTATACCGAAAATCAGCGAGAGTAGTCAGCCCCGGCTCCGCCGTGAATATCACGTCGCCGCCCTTGCCGCCGTCGCCGCCGTCAGGGCCGCCGTTGGGCACGTACTTTTCCCTGCGAAAGGACACCAGTCCGTTGCCGCCGTTGCCGGCCTTTATACTGATTTCGGCTATATCTGCAAACATAAGCTTTTCCTTTCACGATATCCTTTTTTACCCATTTTAACGCCATTATAACGCTATATTATATTACTACATTATAGCCCAAAAGTCAAGAGCTATTAGGAATTTTTTTGCGTCTCTTGACATTTTGAGGAATTAATTATATGATGATTATACGTTATTTGCATTGGAGGCGGCACAGTGGATTACAAAAACTGCACCATATGTCCCCGGCGCTGCGGGGCTGACCGAAGTTCAAGGCCGGGCCGCTGCGGAGCGGGTATACTGCCCAGGGTGGCCCGTGCCGCCCTCCACTTTTGGGAGGAGCCATGTATAAGCGGCAGCCGGGGCAGCGGCGCGGTGTTCTTCTCCGGGTGCAGCCTGGGCTGCGTTTACTGCCAGAACTATGAGATATCCCACTGCGGGGCGGGCAAAGAAATAACCGTAAGGCGGCTCAGCGAGATTTTTCGTGAGCTGGAGGCGGCCGGGGCGCACAATATCAACCTTGTAACCCCAACTCACTTTGCGCCGTCCATAATCGAAGCGCTTGACCTTTACCGGCCCGACATACCCGTCGTATACAACTGCGGCGGATATGAAAGTCCAGAGACCCTTGAAGCGTTAAAGGGCTATGTTGACGTTTATCTCACCGACATCAAGTACTTTTCCCCGGAATATTCCGCAAAATACAGCGGTGCGCCGGATTACGGCGAAATCGCGTTTGCCGCCGCCCGGGCAATGATAGCGCAGACCGGGCCGCCGGTCATCGAGGGCGGTATAATGAAACGCGGCGTGGTGATACGGCATTTGGCGCTGCCCGGACTGCGAAAGGACAGCATGGCCGTGCTTGACGCCCTTGCCGCTTTCCCAAAGGGCGGCTTCATACTGAGCCTTATGAGCCAGTACACCCCCATGAATACGGCGGAATTTCCCGAGCTGAACCGGCGGATAACCACCTTTGAATATGAAAGCGTCGTCGCCCATGCGGTGGAATTGGGCCTCACGAACGGCTACACTCAGGATCGGCGCAGCGCCAA
>CANRHW010000060.1 GCA_947630525.1 uncultured Clostridia bacterium
AGCGTCGGAGCAAAGACGGGCTTTGCCCCGACGCGGTCTGCGCGATTTTTTCCCGGCCCCTTTATTCAAGGAAGTCTCTGAGCTTTTTGCTCCTGCTGGGGTGGCGCAGCTTGCGCAGGGCCTTAGCTTCAATCTGGCGGATGCGCTCACGCGTAACGTTGAAAGCGCTGCCCACTTCTTCAAGGGTGCGGGCCCGTCCATCTTCAAGGCCAAATCTCAGGCGCAGCACCTTTTCTTCACGGGGGGCAAGAGTTCCCAGCACCTCCATGAGCTGCTCCTTGAGCAGCATAAAGCTGGCGGCCTCGCTGGGCGCGGGCGCGTCATCGTCGGGGATAAAGTCGCCAAGGTGGCTGTCCTCCTCCTCGCCAATGGGAGTTTCAAGCGATACGGGCTCCTGAGCTATTTTCATTATCTCGCGGACCTTGTCCACGCTCATATTCATTTCCTTTGATATTTCCTCGGCGGTGGGCTCGCGGCCCAGTTCCTGCAAAAGCTGGCGGGACACGCGAATTAGTTTGTTAATGGTTTCCACCATGTGTACGGGTATACGTATTGTTCTGGCCTGATCGGCGATGGCGCGGGTGATGGCCTGGCGTATCCACCAGGTGGCATAGGTGGAGAACTTGTAGCCCTTGGTATAGTCGAATTTTTCTACCGCCTTTATCAAGCCCAGATTGCCCTCCTGTATCAGGTCAAGGAACAGCATTCCACGGCCCACATAGCGCTTGGCGATGCTTACCACAAGGCGAAGATTGGCCTCGGTGAGCTTGTTTTTTGCGTCCTCGTCGCCCTTGGCCATGAGCTCGGCATAGTGAAGCTCCTCCTTTTGGCTGAGCAGCGGAACCTTGCCTATTTCCTTTAAATACATACGCACATGGTCGTCTACGCTGATGCTTTCGGGAATAGTGAGATTTTCCAGGTCCTCGTCGGGCACGTCGTCAAGATTTTGCAGCTCCGCGTCGATATCGCCCACCACGTCGATGCCCATAGACTCCAGATTGTCGTAGAGCTTCTCTATCTGGTCAACGTCCAGCTCCAGCTCGCCTAATGAATCCTCTATCTCTTTTTTTGTCAGCATTCCCTTTTGCTTGCCCTTGTCAAGGAGCTCCTTGAGAATGGCTTTTTTGTTTACATTTGCATTTTCGCCCATTTACGTTCCCGCCTTTCGGTGTTTGTTCTGTTCCTGCATAAGTCTGGAGAGCAGGGCTACGTCGCCCTCTTTTTCAGCCAAAGCAATGCGTGCGCGCAGGTCTTCGTCAGCTATTACCCTTATATAATCCGACGCCGCTGAAAGCGGATCGCCGGGCTCGTCGCTCTTGATTATCACCGAGGCCAGTTCCTCCTCCCGCCGTTCAAACCGATTGAGCAAGAACTGCTCTGCCGAGGACTCGCCCCCGTCGTAACATTCCTTTATTCTTTCAAATACTTCCCGGTCAAGGCCCTCGGTAAACAAGCCGGGCTCCAACCTGTCCTTTAATTTGACGTAAACGTCACGGTCGCCGGCGAGTACCCCCAGCAGCTTTTTTTCCGCCGCCTCCCGCCGGCTTTTTGGCGAGCCGGGGCGTTCGTCGCGGCTGCGGGCAACGCTTTTGACGACCTGTTGGCGCAGCTCCCTGCGGCCCTGCCGCCGGCCGGCCTTGTTGACCTCGGCCGATATGGACTGGACGCTTATGCCTGTCCGCGCCGAAAGTTCCCGTATATACGCCTCTCTCTCCACGGAGTTGTTGACGTTCCCAAGCATGGCCGCCGCCTCGTTCAGCAGCTCAACTTTTTGTCCCACATCGTCAGGGTCGTATTTACTCAGCAGCCTTTTCACCTTAACTTCGTTAACCGTCGAAGAGCCCTGGAGCAGCTCTTCAAATTTGCCGCCGCCGTATTTTTTTATGTATTCGTCCGCGTCCTTGCCGTCGGGAATATCTATGACTTTGAGCTTGGCGTCCAGGCCGTTAAAAATCCCCTCCGCCCTGGCAAGGGCCTTTTGGCCGGCTTCGTCCATGTCGTAACAGAGGTAGACCGTGCCGCCCTTAGATATCAGCCTGGCCTGAGCCTCGGTCAAGGCCGTTCCGCAGCCCGCCACCGCGCAGTCTATCCCGGCCTGATGAAGGCTTATCACGTCCATATACCCTTCAACCAGCACATAATAGCCGCGCTTGCTTTTTTTGGCGATGTTAAGGGCAAAAAGATTTTTGCCCTTGTCATAAATTATACTTTCGGGGGAGTTCATATACTTAGCCCCGTCGCCCTGCATTATCCTGCCGCCGAAGCCGATTATGTTCTGGCGCACATCGAAAATGGGGAACATTATCCTGTCGCGGAACCTGTCGTACATATTGCCCCGTTCATTGCGGATACAGAGCCCAGCCTCGGCCATCATGTCGCGGCTGAAGCCGCGGCCTTCAAGGTGCCGGAGCAGTCCGTCCCAGCCCTTTGGCGAATATCCCAGCCCAAAGGCCGCGACGGTCTCGCTGGTGAGCCGGCGCTTTTGCAAATAACGCCGGGCCTCTTCCCCCTCGGGAGAAAAAAGGCAGTCTCTGAAAAATCGGGCCGCCGCCTTGTTCATAGCGTACATATCCCGCTTGCGGCGGTACAGCTCCTCGCCCCCATCGCCGTCAATATCCGGCAGGCGCACTCCGCCGCGCTCGGCCACCAGCTTGACCGCGTCGGGGAAGTCCAACCCCTCGGCCGCCATGACGAACTGGAACACCGAGCCCCCGGCCCCGCAGCCGAAGCAGTGATATAGCTGCTTGTCCGGGTCAATGTGAAACGAGGGGGTCTTTTCCTTGTGGAACGGACAGCAGCCCATATAACTGCTGCCGCTGCGTTTGAGGCGCACGTATGCCGAGGCTATTTCCACCAGATCGACCGAATTCCTGACCTCGTTCAGAACGTCGTCAGAATACCGCGCCACAGCGACACCCCCTGCCCCGTCAAATAGATTTTGTATAATATATATTTCGACACATTTTCCGAAATCCCTTTTTAATTTTAAATTTTATTCCAGCTTTTCGGAATGTATATATTGTCATAGCAGTACAGGGCAAAACGGTCGCTCATGCCGGCTATGTAATCGCACACGGCCTGCTCCGGGTCGTCGGGGTCGCTAATTGTTCCCATTTTATCGGGATTTTCTCTGTAATACCGAAAAAGCCCGGCAATTATCCCAAAGACCTTTTTCTCCTCCTCCTTGGCCGATGAATCCAGATACACCCGCTCGAACATAAAGTTTCTGAGGGCGTCCATAGCCCGGCCCACGGCGGGGGTCTGTTCCGGCTCGGCCTTGTCCATGCTGTTATATATTATATCCTTAACCAGCGTATCTATTCTTTTTCCGTGTGAATTACCCAGAATGTCGGTAATTTCAACAGGCAGCTCCTCCTCCTTTAATATGCCGCCCCGTATTGCGTCGTCAATGTCGTGATTGATATATGCGATACGGTCCGCCATTTTGAGCAGCCTCCCCTCGGGAGTTTTGGCGGCCACGGCGCCGGTGTGGCAAAGTATGCCGTCCCTGACCTCGGCGGTCAAATTGAGCTTTTCGATGGTGTCCACCACTCTCAGGCTTTGCTCGTTGTGGCGAAAGCCCCCGCCGCAAAGTGTGTTCAGGGCCTTTTCTCCGGCGTGGCCAAAGGGCGTATGTCCCAGGTCATGGCCCAGGGCCATGGCCTCCATAAGGTCTTCGTTGAGCCGCAGTCCGCGGGCGATGGTGCGGCCTATCTGACTGACCTCAAGGGTGTGCGTCAGCCGGGTGCGGTAGTGGTCGCCCTCGGGAGTTACAAAGACCTGGGTCTTGTGTTTAAGCCTACGGAAGGCCTTGCAGTGGATTATCTTATCCCTGTCCCGCTGGAATTCGGTTCTCAGCTCGCACAGGGGAGCGCTCTCCCGGCGTCCCGCGGTATTACAGCTCAAAGTCGCATACGGCGAAAGAGTCCTGCGCTCAATATCTTCGGTTATTTCACGGACGTTCATTTGCAGCCTCCAGTTACAGTGTTCTCATTTACTTATATATTCCCACAGATATAAACTTATTACCTTTAATAACAAACCGCCAGGGATATCCGGCGGCCTCGCCGGCGTAATCGATATTGACGCGGGGGCCGGCCTCCGTCTCAAAATCCCGGAAACCGTCGTCGGCTATATACAGCCTGTCCCCGCACAGATCCTCGCCATACAGCGAACGGTCGATATCCATAGCCATGCAGAGCTTGCCGGGGCCGCTGCAAAGATTTTTCAGTTTATCGGTGCGGCGGCGCTCCGCCATAATCTCTATACCCTCACTGGGCTCCAGCGCCCTTATGAGGCTGACCTCCGGCACATTCTCAACATTTGCCACCACATTGAAGCAGGAATACATCCCGTATATCAGATAAATATAAGCAAAGCCGCCGGGGCCGTACTGTATATTGCAGCGGCCGCCGGGGTTGCCGCGGTAACTGTGGGCCGCCCTATCGCTTTCGCCCATATATGCCTCGGTCTCCACGATGCGGGCGGCGGTGACAAGGCCGCCCTTATTCCTTACCAGGATTTTGCCCAGCAGCCTTTTACTCAGTTCAATGCCGTTGCAGAGGTAAAATTCACGCGGTAATTTTTCCATAGCACACCTCGCAGCAAAAAGTTATCCTTATACTCAATCCATGTTCGGTAATTCCACGCGCAAGGTCATTGCATATTAAACTTTTTCCCGCTCATGCCCTCATAGGCAACTATGGCCGCCTCGTCCTCCATATTGCAGCCCAGCCTGTACATGGGCACGGAGCTCAGCAGCCCGTCCATTATGTCCAGCACCGCGTCGAGCTGCTCCTGTGTGCGGGGGCGGATGGTCTGTTCGATAATGGTATAAATAACGTTAAATCCGTCCATGGGGGCAATGCGATTGTCGGGGCTGCGCTCCACAAGGCAAAGGGCCTTGACCGGTGCCCCCATATTCGCGCTCCAGCCCTCCTTTCCGCACCAGGGAGTGCCGTAAACAAAATACCTGTCTCCGCGCTTGCGGATAAGGGGCTTGTCCCCGTTGACTATCACAGCCCTGTCGCCGAACAGTTTTTTCCATAGCCGGATGTGAGTGCTTTTGCCCGTCCCGCTGTCGGCCGTAAAACAATAGGCTTCGCCGTCCACGGCGATGCACGCGCTGTGGAGGAACATTGCCCCATATTCCAACGCCTTTATACATATCTTGCGGTAAGCCTCCAGACTTTCCAAATAGCCGGGGTCGTGGTCGTAGCCAAGCTCCTCCAGTATCAGCCTGTGGTCCTCGTCGATCTCCTCCTGAGTCACCGTCACCTCGAAGAGGGGCTCTCCCTCCTCTACCCTATACTTCTGACACAGCCACGGCAGGTAATCATAACGGCAGTTTATCTTTATTATCATTTCGGCTATCTCTATAAGCACTTTCAACACCTCGGTACGGTTCTGTCTAGTATTAGTTAAATTATACTATATATTTCCCAATATTGCAAGTGGGTTTTTAATTGCGTCCGTTTTTATGCAAAACGCTACCTATCTCTTGACAAAAAGCGCATTTTATCCTATAATGTGTATATATTAAATGAAAGGACTGATTTAAAAATGGATATGCAAAAAGTCGATATGTACTTAATTGCCAATCAGAAATACTTTCCCGCCGAAAAAACCATGCTTCTGAAGGAAAAGCTTCTGTCCGCCGACGATAACAAGCTCAATCTGCTTTCCGCCGTGGAGCTCAACGACCCAATGGTATTGCTGCTCATTTCCATCTTTGTCGGCGAGCTGGGCGTAGACCGCTTTATGCTGGGCGACATCGGCATGGGCGTGCTCAAACTGCTCACCGGCGGCGTTTGCGGCGTGCTTTGGCTGGTGGACATTTTTACAATCACCGGCAAGGTAAAGGAACTCAATTACAACAAGGTCATGGCCCTGCTGCAATAATCCTGACCCGCGATGAGGCATGGGGGAATTTCGCCGCTTTAAACCGCCGCGGGGTTCTATTCCCCATTGCCTAAGCTATATGGAGTGATATCATGGAAAACAGAACGCTGCGCGTACTTGAATTTGACAAAATAGCTCAGCGCCTCTCCCAAGGGGCGGTATGCTCCTCTACAAGGGAGCGGTGCCTAGCCATCGAGCCCGTGGACGACATCTACGAGGCGGAGCGTTTAATCGCACAGACCACCGAGGCCGAAAGCCTCATCATCAAAAAGGGCGCCCCGCCCATAAGTCCAATAAAAAACGCCAAAGCGGCGGCCTTGCGGGCCGCCGCCGGAGGGGTGCTGACCATGGGCGAGCTGCTCAACGTCGGCCACTGCCTGCGCATCGCCCGCGGACTTCTCGGCTACCTTAGCGGGGAGGCCGAAGAGGGGGGCTTCCCGCAGATCGCCGTGGCCGCCGCGGGCTTGGCCGAGGACCGCAGGCTTGAACAGAACATTTTCGGCTCCATACTCAGCGAGGAAGATATGGCCGACGAGGCCTCGCCCGAGCTCAGCCGAATACGCCGCCAGATACGCAGCCTTGACAACAAGGTTCGCGACCTGCTTGGCGACATGGTCAAATCGCCAAAATACGGTCCCCTGCTCCAAGACGCCATCGTAACCATGAGGGGCGACCGATTCGTAATACCCGTCAAAAGCGAATACCGCGCCTCGGTGCCGGGCATAATCCACGACAGCTCCGCCAGCGGCGCCACTATCTTTGTGGAGCCTATGGCCGCCGTGGAAATAAACAACAAGCTCCGCGGACTGCTCGGCGAAGAGCAGGAGGAAATCGAGCGCATCCTTGCCGAGCTGTCTGAAAAGGCCGGCGCGGCCTCTGAGCTCATAGCCTCCGGTTACGACTCCATAATGGAGCTGGACTTTATCTTTGCCAAGGGCAAGCTGTCCAGAGCCATGGACGGAGAGCCGCCCCGCCTCAACGCCGACGGCAGAATAAACATCAAAAAGGGCCGCCACCCGCTGATAGATAAATCCAAGGTGGTGCCCACCGACATTTATCTTGGCGGCGATTTTGACACCCTCATCGTAACGGGGCCCAATACCGGCGGCAAGACCGTTTCTTTGAAAACCTTGGGACTGCTGACTCTGATGGCTCAGTCCGGGCTGCACATACCCGCCTCGGAGGAAAGCGAGATAGCCGTGTTCGGCCAGGTTTTTGCCGACATTGGCGACGAGCAGTCAATCGAGCAGTCCCTAAGCACATTCAGCTCCCACATCGTCAACATAATCGACATACTGAAAAAGGCCGACCACCGCAGTCTTGTACTTTTTGACGAGCTGGGGGCCGGCACCGACCCGGTGGAGGGAGCGGCCTTGGCCACAGCCATACTGGAGCGGGTTCGTTCCACGGGGGCGCGCACGGCCGCCACCACACATTACAGCGAGCTGAAGCTTTACGCCCTGTCCACTCCCGGTGTGGAAAACGCCGCCTGTGAGTTTGACGTGGAAAGTCTGCGCCCAACATACAAGCTGCTCATCGGCGTTCCCGGCAAAAGCAATGCCTTTGCCATTTCCAAACGGCTTGGACTGGAGGACGAGGTCATAGAGCGGGCACGCAGCCTGGTGAACAGCGACAACATTCGCTTTGAGGACGTAATCTCCTCTCTCGAAGCCAGCCGCGCCCAGGCCCAGCGCGAGCTGGAGGGGGTCGAGGCCGCCCGCGCCGAGACCATGGCCGCGCGGGAAAGTGCGCTGCGCCAGCAGGAGACCGTTGAAAAGCAGAAGGAAAAAATACTCACCGACGCTCGGCGAGACGCAAAGCGCCTTTATGAACAGGCAAAAAAAGAAGCGGATACGATAGTCCGCGAAATGCAGGCCCTGCTGAAAAACGCGCGTGAAGACAACCTGAAAGCCATAGAGGATAACCGGCGCAAACTCCGTCAGGGCATGGGGAAAATGGAAGAAGCGTTAAGCGAGGACGTATTTACGGCCAAAGGCGGCTCCATTGACCCGAAAAAGCTGAAAAAGGGCATGGAGGTAGAGGTCACCACCATGAACCAGAACGGCACTCTGCTGACCTTGCCTGACAAAAACGGCAACGTACAAATACAAATGGGCATACTGAAAATAACCGCCAATGTTTCCGCCCTGCGGGAGGCCCGCTCCGCCGCGAAAAAACGCGCCGCCGACTATCACCCCGGCAGCAGCGGCAGCGTGGCCGCGGTGAAAACCGAGATCGACCTCCGCGGCCAAATGGTGGACGAAGCGATAATGGCGGCCGACAAGTATCTTGACCAAGCGGCCATGGCTCACCTTGCCACCGTCAGCATAATTCATGGCAAGGGCACCGGGGCGCTTCGCTCCGCCATACATGACCTGCTGCGCCATCACCCCCACGCCAAAAGCTTCCGCCTGGGCAAGTACGGCGAGGGCGAGACCGGCGTAACCATAGTGGAGCTGAAGTAACGGCAGCGTAATGAATTACGTCAGGGGCTGTAAAAAAATGGCGCAGACCGGCGTCGTCACAAGCTCGGTATCGCAGGTTTAGATTTAAAAAATCTAAACCTGGCTT
>CANRHW010000061.1 GCA_947630525.1 uncultured Clostridia bacterium
ACCGCGCTTATGCTCATAGACGGCGCCGTGCTGGCCCTTTCGGCAATAGTGTTCAAAAATGTGGAATCCGTACTTTTTGGGGCCGTGGCCCTGTTTTGTCAGACAAAACTGATAGATACCATCGTCTATGGGCGGGACAAGGGGCATATGCTCCTGATAGTGTCAAAGCGCAGCTCGTCCATAGCCGACCGTATAATTAAGGAAATGAACCGCAGCGCCACTTTCCTGAACGGCGCCGGGGCGTATTCCGGCGAGGACACACGCGTGCTCATGTGCGTGATACAGGTGCGGGAGTACCGCGCCATAAGAGATATCGTTACTCAAGAGGACCCCGCGGCTTTCATGATAGTGTCCGAGGCGACCCGGATAGTGGGAGAGGGCTTCGCACAGATAGGCTGAAAAACGTCTGCAAAATCCGCTCCAATCCGTGTGCTTGGTCTGAAAAAACGGCGTCGGAACAAGCCTTGCTTCGCCTGTTCCGACGCCGGTCTGCGCTACAATTCTTCTTTGTCGTCGTCAAATTTCGGAAAGTATAGGTCCTCGTCGTCCGGCGGCAGCATGTCCGCCTCCTCGCGTTCGTTCGGCGCGGGATCCGACAGCTCACGTGCGAACTCTGTATCCGTCATTTCCGCAAAATGGCTCTTTACGGGCCTTTTTTTGTTCATTGCATTCGCCTCCTTAAACTTATTATTAGCTTATTATTTCCTGAAAAATGAAAAAATTTAAAATTATAAAAAAATTTCAAAAAAACTATTGACAAATGCAAAATATAGTGGTATCTTATTGTTAGCACTCAGGAGCGGCGAGTGCTAACAAAGCTTTAACGGCAAAGATGAGGTGGGAAAATGGAGCTCAGCCAACGCAAAAGAATGATATTGCAGGCAATTATAGAGGATTATATTGCCACCGCGGAGCCCGTTGGTTCCCGCAATATCGCCAAGAACCACGATTTGGGACTGTCGGCGGCCACCATTCGCAACGAGATGGCCGATCTGGAGGACATGGGCTATCTTGAAAAGCCCCATACCTCCGCCGGGCGTATCCCCTCTGAAATGGGCTACAGATTTTATGTGGACTCGCTTATGCAGCGATACAGCCTGACCGCTCAGGATATTGCCGGGCTGCAAAACACGCTTGACCGCAAATATGACCAGTTGGAAGCCGTTATTTCGGAAATATCCGATATAATATCCAAGGTCACCCATTACCCTACGGTCGTGGCTTTTCCAAAGGAGAACAAGAGCCGTCTGCGGAGCGTAAAGATTGTTCTTGTCGAAGAACGGTTGGCTCTGGTGGTCGTAGTGACGGACGCCGGGGTGGTAAAGAACAAGCAGGTGCGGTTCAGCTCCGCCGTGGATTACTCCGCCATTGACGCAGTCAGCAGCTTTATTTCAAAGAACCTGACCGGTCTCAGCGCGGCCGACTTTACGCCCGCCAGAATGCTGCTTATGTACGACGCGATGGGCGATTACGGCGAGCTCCTCAAAGTAGTTGTTTCTTTCGTTATGGAATGTCTGAGCGAGGACAGCGCGAGGGTATATATAGGCGGCGCGTCGAATATACTTAATAATCCGGAATTTTCAGATATAGACCGGGCAAGGGAGTTCCTCTCCTTTATGGACAGCAGGGAAAACGTAAGCAAAATGCTGTCCCTTATGGGCAACGAGACCGAGGATATCAGTATAAAGATAGGCAGCGAAAGCGGAGTTGACGGCATGCGCGATACCAGCATCGTTGTGGCAAATTATAACGTTGGCGACAAGCTCCACGGCAAAATAGGCATAATCGGCCCAACAAGGATGGATTATGCAAGGGTTGTTTCCTCGTTGGAAATGATTAACGACCGTTTGAGCGAGATACTCAACCGTATGCTGGGACAGTAGATTGGAGGATAAGATATGGACGACAAGGAAAAAATAACCCCGGAGGAGGCCGACGCGGCCAAGGAGGCTCCGGAGGCGGAGGCTCCCGCCGGCGAGGAAAAAACTGAGCCCTCGCAGGATGAGGAGCTGCGTAAAAAATATGACAGCCTCAATGAAAAATACCTCCGCACCCTTGCGGAATATGACAATTACCGCAAGCGCAGCATCAGGGAGCGCGAGGCTATCTATCCCGAGGCCAAGGCCGACGCGGCGGCGGCTTTCCTGCCGGTGATGGACAATCTGGAGCGGGCGCTTGAAGCCGAGTCGGAAAAAACGCCTTTTTACGATGGCGTTGTGCTGGTAAAAAAGCAGCTCGACGAGGTCTTTGCCAAGCTTGGCGTCGAGATTATCGAAACTCAGGCGGGCGACGCCTTTGACCCGCGGCTGCACAACGCGGTCATGCATATTGAGGACGAAGGCTTTGGCGAAAACGTCATAGTTGAGGAATTTCAGAAGGGTTACAGGATCGGCGACAGGATATTAAGGCACAGCATGGTCAAGGTGGCCAACTGATTAAATAACGCTTATAATTAAAATGTATATAAACCTTAATGTAAAGAAAGGAAGATAAATAATGAGCAAGATAATAGGTATCGATTTGGGAACAACGAACTCCTGCGTTGCGGTAATGGAGGGCGGCGAGCCTGTAGTTATCGCCAACAGCGAGGGCAGCAGGACCACTCCTTCCGTAGTGGCCTTTAAAAAGGACGGCGAACGCCTTGTGGGCCAGGTGGCCAAGCGTCAGGCGGTTACCAATCCCGACAGGACGATAATATCCATCAAACGCGAGATGGGTTCAAATTACAAGGTCACCATTGACGACAAGAGCTATACGCCGCAGGTCATCAGCTCCATGATACTTCAAAAGCTGAAGGCCGACGCCGAAAGCTACCTTGGCGAGACGGTAACTCAGGCGGTAATCACCGTGCCGGCTTATTTCAGCGACTCCCAGCGCCAGGCCACCAAGGATGCCGGTAAGATTGCCGGCCTTGAAGTGCTGCGCATTATAAACGAGCCTACGGCCGCGGCCTTTGCTTACGGCGTGGATAAGGAAGTAGACCAAAAGGTAATGGTCTATGACCTGGGCGGCGGCACTTTCGACGTGTCTATTCTGGATATAGGCGACGGCGTATTTGAGGTGCTGGCTACCAACGGCGACACCAGGCTCGGCGGTGACGATTTCGACAACAAAATAATCAACTATCTCGTATCTGAGTTTAAAAAGGAAAACGGCATTGATCTTTCCGCTGACCGCACCGCCATGCAGCGGCTTAAGGAAGCCGCCGAAAAGGCCAAGATAGAGCTCAGCGGCGTTACCAGCAGCAACATAAATCTGCCGTTCATAACTGCCGACAGCTCCGGCCCCAAGCACATGGACATAACCCTTACACGGGCCAAGTTCAACGAGCTTACCGCCGACCTTGTGGAGCGCACCATCGGCCCCACCAAGAACGCGCTCCGCGACGCGGGCCTTTCCGCCTCCGATATCGACAAGGTGCTCATGGTTGGCGGTTCCAGCCGTATCCCCGCCGTGAACGACGCTGTCAAATCCCTTATCGGCAAGGAGCCCCACAAGGGTATCAACCCCGATGAGTGCGTTGCCATCGGCGCCGCCATTCAGGCCGGCGTACTGGGCGGCGACGTCAAGGATATCGTCCTTTTGGATGTAACTCCTCTTTCCCTTGGTATCGAGACCATGGGCGGCGTATGCACAAAGCTCATTGACAGGAACACCACTATCCCCACTAAGAAGAGCCAGATATTCTCCACAGCGGCCGACGGTCAGACCAGCGTGGATATCCACGTGCTTCAGGGCGAACGCCAGATGGCCAAAGATAATAAGACCCTGGGCAACTTCATGCTCACCGGCATTGCGCCCGCCCCCAGAGGCGTGCCCCAGATAGAGGTCACCTTTGATATCGACGCAAACGGTATTGTCAATGTGTCCGCAAAGGACCTCGGCACCGGTCAGGAGCAGAAAATAACGATAACGTCCTCCACTAATCTCAGCGATGAGGATATTGACAAGGCCGTTAAGGAAGCCGAAAAGTTTGCCGAAGAAGATAAAAAGCGCAAAGATGAGATTGAGACCCGCAACAACGCCGACCAGATGGTTTATCAGTGTGAAAAGACCCTCAGCGATCTTGGCGACAAGATAGACGCCGCCGATAAGAGCGCCGTTGAAGCTGAGATAAACAAGGTCAAGGAGGCTCTTAAGGGCACCGATTCTACCGCTATCAAGCTGGCCGCGGAGGAGTTGCAAAAGAAGTTCTACGACATCAGCGCCAAACTTTACCAGCAGGCCAACCCCCAGGGTCAGCCCGGGGACGATGCCGGTCAGGGTCAGGCGGGCGGTAATAACGGCAACGTTTATGACGCCGACTTTACCGAGAACGACGACAACAATAAGTAATTAACAGGCGTATAAGGGGCATTTTATGCCCCTTATGCACGTATAAAATGGAGAGATATAGCTGTGGCAGATAAAAGAGATTATTACGAGGTCCTTGGAGTGGAAAAGGGCGCCTCGGACGATGAGATAAAAAAAGCCTATCGCAAGCTGGCAAAGCAGTACCACCCGGATCTTAATAAGGACGATCCAACCGCGGCCGAAAAATTTAAGGAAGTAGGCGAGGCCTACAGTGTCCTCAGCGACAGTGAAAAGCGCGCCCGTTATGACCAGTTTGGCCATGCGGGCGTCGATCCCAGCTACGGCGGGGGAGGAGCCGGCGGATATGGCGGCTTCGGCGATTTCGATATGGGCGATTTGGGCGACATATTCGGCAGCTTTTTCGGCGGCGGATTTGGCGGCGGTCAGCGCCGTCAGGGGCCCCGTAAAGGTCAGGACATACAGCAGTACATCACCCTCACCTTTGAGGAGGCGGCCTTTGGCTGCACAAAAAAGGTGACAGTAAACCGGTCCGAGACCTGCGACCAGTGCGGCGGCAGCGGCGCAAAGGCCGGTACCAACCCTGAAACCTGTCCCACCTGTCACGGCAGCGGCCGGGTGCGTCAGGTGCAGCAGACGCCCCTGGGACAGTTCCAGACTACAAGCACCTGCCGCAACTGTGGCGGCAGCGGCAAGATAATCAAGGAACCATGCCAAAAGTGCGGCGGCAGCGGTACGGTGCGCGTGTCAAAAACCATTGATATCAAAATTCCCGCCGGCATCGATGACGACCAGACGATTTCGGCCAGGGGCCAGGGCGAGGCCGGCGTAAAGGGAGGCCCCAACGGAGATTTGTTCGTCACCGTGACTGTCAAGCCTCATAAGCTTTTCCGCAGGGACGGCAGCAACGTTTATCTTGAAGTGCCCATAACCTTTGTTCAGGCGGCGCTTGGCTGTGAGCTCGATATACCGACCCTTGACGGCACCGTAAAGCAAAAAATCCCCGAGGGCACTCAAAACGGCGACCAGTTCCGTTTCCGTGGCAAGGGCATTCCAAATCTGCGCACCGGCGGCAGGGGGGACCAATATGTTAAAGTTAATGTCGAGGTGCCCAAAAACCTGACCTCACGGCAGCGCGAAATACTTGCGCAGTTCGCGGAAGAGAGCAATGAAAAGAACTATAACAAGGGCCGCAAGTTCAAAGACGTATTAAAGGACTATTTTAATAAATGAGCCGAAAGTCTTTAGCTGACCGGCAAATAAAGCGGCTTTATAATTGATGTTAGAGGGCATATTTGTTTTCTCCTGTCTGAGTTTAAATTCATTGTACGGGGGCTCCGAATATGCTCTCTTTCTGCTCTTTTCGGGCGTGTGTAACACATTTAAACCCGTGTGCGAAAAAATCCGCTTGCCGTCTTGAAATAAAGACACAGTCATGATATAATAAAATCAAGATTTTATTATATTTTGATTTTACGCGCCGCCGAAATTTTCCTCGCCTTAGGCTCGGAAACGGCGATGCGCAATTATATCATAAATTTTTTCAAATTTATGATATAATAGAAAAAATGCGGAGGCGGACGCTATGAACGAACGCGAGATTATGAATTTTAACACGGGATGGCTTTATTCAAAGTCGGATTACACAAACGCCTATCTTGCAGGCTTTGACGACGGCTCTTTTGATAAGGTGAGCCTCCCTCACGCAAATACCGTCCTTTCCGAGCATAAAGGCGGCGACTTTATGGCGCAGATAGAAAAATACCGTTTTGTGTCGTGGTACAGGCGCCATTTTGCCATGCCGGAAAACTTCCGCGGCAAGCGCGTAAGCGTAAATTTTGAAGGCGTCGCGACCGTTGCAGACGTGTATGTGAACGGAAATTTTGTCGGCGGTCACAAGGGCGCTTACACCGGATTTTCACTTGATATTACGGACCTACTCAATTTTGACGGCGACAACGTCATTGCGGTCAGAGTTGACAGCACTAAGCGCCAAGACGTACCTCCCGAGGGCGGCGACGTCGATTACTGCCTTTTTGGCGGCATTGTCCGCGGCGTAACTATGACGGTCACAGAAAAGCTCTATGTGGAAAACGCATTTTTGAAGACTCCCTTTTCGGAGCATGGGGGAGTTAAGATCACCTGTCAGGCCGATGTTAAAAACGATTTCGACGAAGATAGATTAATCAAAGTCGAGACCCTGTTGTACGATGCCTCGGGAAAGGAAGCCGCCCGTGCGATTTCCGAGGAAAAATGCGTCCCAGCCCACGCCTCTGTAACGGTTGCGCATGAAACGGCGGAAATAGAAAACCCCCGTCTTTGGAGCGTTGACGAACCCTATCTTTACACCGTGCACGTAAACGTTCTCGAAAACGGCAAAATAACTGACGCATACAAGACGCGCATAGGTCTACGCGACATAAAATTTACCGACACAGGCTTTTTCCTCAACGGAAAAAAGCTCAAGCTTCGCGGCGTTAACCGCCACGAGCAGTGGCCTTGGCAGGGGCGCGCCGTCCCCGCCAAGCTCCAGATACGAGATGCGGATTTGGTGAAGGCAACGGGCTTTAACGCCGTGCGCTGCTCGCACTACCCGCAGGCCCCCGCGTTTTTGACGAGGTGCGACGAAATAGGCCTTATAGTTTTTGAAGAGGCGCCCGGATGGCAGCACGTCGGCGACGATGCGTGGCGGGCGATATACAAAAAAAATATTGAAGAAATGATTCTCCGCGACAGAAATCACCCCTCCATCGTCACATGGGGCGTGCGTGTCAACGAGTCTTGGGACGACAACGCGCTTTACACTGAAACCTCCGCCCTCGCAAAGTCTCTCGATCCGACAAGGCCGACCCACGGCGTGCGCCGCAATGAAAACTACGACAGCACCGAGGATATTGAGGACATATTCTGCGCGAACTATCAATATCCCCAAACGCCCCGTTTCAGCCCGTTTATTGTGACCGAACATTCCTGGGAGCATTGGAACGACGGGTTTGGGCTTCCGCAGGCGACGGACGCGCAGGCGGCTGAATTTACCAAGTCATTTGCCGACGTTGTAAATTACTATTACGGGAACGAACTCTGCCTTGGCGGCTTTGCGTGGAGTATGTTCGACTATAACAACGAGGTGAACTACACGCGCACGGGACACGTGTTCTACAGCGGAATGTATGACATATTCCGTCTTGACAAGCCCGTCTCCCATTTTTACAGCGCACAAAAGGCGCCAAATGAAGGCGTGGAGCTTTATATAGCAAATTATTGGACGCCGGGATCCCCCTCGAACGTTGAGGTCTACTCAAACTGCGACGAAGTAGAGCTCTTTGTGAACGGAAACAGCGCGGGAAGGATAAGGCCGAACGCCTATCTCAACGCGCCGCACCCGGCGTTTGTGTTCAAGAACGTGGAATTTGAAGCCGGGGAACTGAGCGCCGTGGGTTATATCAATGGAAAAGAGGCCGCGCACGCCGAACGGAAAACTCCGAAAAACGCCGCAAGGCTCGCGCTCATTCCCGACTACAAAAGTCTAACAGCCGACGGAGCCGACATGACGAGCGTCACTATCGAGCTTTTGGACGAGGACGGCACGAGACTTCCCTATGACGGCAGAAAAGTCAATATAACGGTAGACGGCGCGGCGGTCTTTATCGGAGAAAACCCGATAGAGCTTGAGGGCGGACGGGCGGCGTTCCTTGTAAGGAGCCGCTATGGCGAGACGGGCAAAGCCGTCTGCACAGCGAGCGCGGAGGGCGTCGAGGACGGAAAATGTGAAATGTCGGTAAATGAATACGACGATGAAAGCGTAGTTCCGTATTCATTGGGCAAGGGAACGGTCGAGCCGGTAAAGGTCTCCTTCTGCTAACTAATATTATATTGATAAAAGGTGCGAAACCGGCCGCAAGGTTAGTTTTGCACCTTTTTTGCTGTGTTTTGTGTTGTAACTTTGTTTATTGTTGAATGAAAAATATACCGTAAAAATGCCAGCCGTTTACTAATATTTTATACAATTATTCCATATCAGGTATCATATGTCAAATCTTTTATACGGACGGAGCTGATTTGGCCGTACGCTCCCTCTCACCAAAAATTGGAAAATTTTTCATATTAATTAAAAAAATTGTTGCAAAGAGCCGCAATAAATGGTAAAATAAATT
>CANRHW010000062.1 GCA_947630525.1 uncultured Clostridia bacterium
GGCTTCGCCTGCGCGAGCTGATTTTCGTCCATTCTGCACGATTTTTTTGGACAGCCCCAGTGCCTCCAGATTACATAGTGAGTTTTTTTACAATCTCAAGCGTAGCGATGCTTGCAATCAAACCGGGGCCCCCACAGACAACGTAGTTGTCTGTGGGGATAAGGAGGAGCAGCAGAGCGAGCCAAGCGGCGATTTTTCAATAAAAAATCGCCGCAAGCGTAGCGATGCTTGCCAACAAATCGGGGCCCCCGCAGACAACAGAGTTGTCTGTGGGGATAAGGAGGAGCAAGCTTTCGTGCGACGACATTTTTTCGCAAGAAAAAAGCGTCGGAGCAAAGACAAGCTTTGCTCCGACGCCGTGGAGCGGAAGACGAGATTCGAACTCGCGACTTTCACCTTGGCAAGGTGACACTCTACCACTGAGTCACTCCCGCAAATGGTGCCTTCGACTGGAATCGAACCAGTGACACAGGGATTTTCAGTCCCTTGCTCTACCGACTGAGCTACAAAGGCATATGGCGACCCGGAAGGGGTTCGAACCCTCGACCTCCAGCGTGACAGGCTGGCGTACTAACCAACTGTACTACCGGGCCACAAAACGGGAACCCGCGGACTGCGAAGCAGTTCGCGGGAACAATTTGGTGGGAGTTATAGGGCTCGAACCTATGACCCTCTGCTTGTAAGGCAGATGCTCTCCCAGCTGAGCTAAACTCCCGCTTTGTCTGACGACATTGGTTATTATAACAGATAACTTACAGTTTGTCAATAGTTTTTTTGAAAAAATTTTAAGACAGTGCCCGGCGGAGATCGTTTGACGCGCCCCTATGCCCCGGAAAAATCAATACTTTTTATCAGATTTTCAACTTTTTTCAAAAAAGACTTGACTTTAGGGAGCTTGTGTTATAAAATATATCTGTATATTTATGTATGGGTGATGCTTTGTGAGGGTTATTTCCGGGACTGCCAGGGGGCTTAAACTCGTATCCCCGCCTGGGCTGGACACCCGCCCCACCCTCGACCGGGTGAAAGAAGCCCTGTTCAGTATGTTGGAGCCCATGCTCCGAGGCGCGGCGGTGCTGGACCTTTTTGCCGGCAGCGGCGCTTTGGGCGTCGAGGCTCTGAGCCGGGGCGCGGAACGGGCGGTTTTTGTAGACAGCTCCGCATCCGCAAGGGACGCCGTGTATAAAAACCTCGCAAACGCCAGGCTTGCCGGGCGGGCGGAGGTCGAATATGGCGACGCGCTGAAATACCTTGGCTCCTGCCGGGATAAATTTGACATTATTTTTATGGATCCCCCATACGGCGGCGGCCTTTATGAAAGGGCGCTTACGCTTATTCTTGAAAGGGGCCTGCTTTCCCCGGGCGGCGTTGTCGCCGCGGAGTGGGACGACGGCGCCGGAGGGGCGGTTTTCCCGCCGGGGTTTGAGCGCTTTAAGGACAAGCGTTACGGCAGGGTGCATATTACCATACTCAGAGGTGAAGTCCATGGCGGCTGACATTAAAATTGCAGTGGTACCCGGCAGCTTTGATCCGGTGACGAACGGTCACCTTGACATCATCAGGCGTACCGCGGCGCTTTTTGACAAGGTGTATGTATGTATTCTGCGCAACAGCTCGAAAAAGACTCTGTTTTCCGCCGAAGAGCGGGTGGAGCTGGTCAAGCGCGTCACGGCGGACATTCCTAATCTGGAGGTCGAAAGCTTTGACGGTCTGCTGGTAGATTACGCCCACAGCCGCGGAGCCGGCTTCATCGTAAAGGGGCTGAGGGCGGTCAGCGACTTTGAGTACGAATTCCAGATGGCTCAGACTAACAAAAGCCTGCGCCCCGACATCGAGACGTTCTTCATAAGCACAAGCCGCTCGTATTCTTACCTCAGTTCAAGCATAGTAAAAGAGGTTGCCCGTTACGGCGGCCCTATTTCGGACTTTGTGCCGAAGGAAATAGAAAAGGATATTATTGAAAAAATAGGAGGCTAAAACTATGGAAATTCTGAAGATGATTGATATGCTGGAGGACAAAATAGACCACGCCCGCACGATCCCCCTTGTTAACCGCATCCTTATTGATAAGGAAGAGCTTTTCAAGTGCATCGACGACATCCGTATGAAGCTGCCCGAAGACCTTAAACAGGCGCGCATGGTCAAGGACGAGCGCAAGCGAATTCTTGAAGAGGCCAAAGCAGAGGCCGAAAAAATAGTGAACGAGGCTAAAGAAAAGGCCGACGCCATGGTTCAGGAGCATGAAATAACCAAGAGCGCCGTAGAGCGCAGCGGCCAAATAATCGACGACGCTACCCGTCAGGCCAGCGATCTCCGCGCCGGCACCCGCAATTACATAATCTCCCTCCTTTCTCAAACCGAGGAGAATATTTCCCGCTCTCAGGAGGTTGTACACAGCGCTCTCGCCGAGATGCGCTCTCAGGCGACGGCCAAGCAGCTCCCGGAGGACGCCGGCCAATAAGGCGCAGCTAATTTGTTTATCATTAATTTTTGAGGTGTAAGTATGTCAGGACATTCCAAGTGGAATAACATCAAGAACAAGAAAGAAAAATCCGACGCCCAGCGCGCCAAAATTTTCACCAAAATAGGCCGCGAGCTGGCGGTAATAGTCCGTCAGGGCGGGCCCAACCCCGACTCCAACGGCAGGCTTAGGGACGCTATCGCCAAGGCCCGGGCCAACAATATGCCCAACGACAACATCAACCGCTGCATAGCCAAGGCCGCGGGAGAGGGCAGCGGCGACGACTACGAGGAGATCACATATGAGGGTTACGGCCCCAGCGGCGTGGCTCTGATAGTGGAAACTCTTACCAACAACCGCAACCGTACCGCCGGAGATATGCGCCATTACTTTGATAAATACGGCGGCAATCTGGGCACAAACGGCTGCGTCAGCTATATGTTCGACCAAAAGGGCGTAATCGTTATTGACAACTCCGAGGGCGAGCTTGACGAGGACGACGTTATGATGGACGCGCTGGATTGCGGCGCCGAGGATTTCAGCGCGGATGAGGATGTTTTTGAAATCCTTACCGACCCGGACGCCTTTTCCTCCGTCCGCGAAGCCCTTGAAGCCAAGGGTTATACTTTCGCCACCGCCGAGATACAAATGGTTCCCCAGACCATGGTAACTCTAACGGACGAAGAAGATTTAAAGAACATCAACAAGCTGATCGAAATGCTTGAAGATAACGACGACGTGCAAAACGTTTACCACAACTGGGACGAATAAAGGGGCTGTAAAAAAATCGCGCAGACCGTTCAAGGGTCGTAAGCTTTTAAGGCAAATTTGCAATCAGTCAGTGATAATAAATTAATGTAGATTAATGTAGAAAATTCGCCCTTACGGGCGAATTTTCTAATTTTATACCCTTGAACTACGAACGAAAATCACCCTTGGCGTACCTATGTACGCCGTCGGGAGTGCTTGCTCGGCGTTGCCTGCGCGAGCTGATTTTCGTTTGTTCTGCACGATTTTTTTGGACAGCCCCCGTGCCTCCAGGTTACATAGCGAGTTTTTTTCAATCCCTTTTACAGAAAGCGCATAAAGTTCACTATCTCCTATGCCGCAGTTCGGCATATATATCCTCCATGGTCATTCCTCGCTCGGCTATCATCACGATAAGATGATAGAGCAGGTCCGACGTCTCCAGCGCTATCTCCGAGGGCTCGTCATTTTTGGCGGCGATTATGGTCTCGCTGCACTCCTCGCCCACTTTTTTAAGTATCTTATCAATGCCCGTATCAAGCAGGTAATTGGTGTAGCTGCCCTCTTTGGGGTTATCCATCCTATCCTTTACCACGGCATATACCTCGTCCAAGATAGAAGAGGTCGCCGGGGCCTCATAGTCTGTGAGCGCGCCGTTTTTCTCCGCCTTTCGGTAAAAGCAGGTGGGATTGCCGGTGTGGCAGGCTGGGCCCATGGGCGTGACCTTGACCAGGAGAGTATCCATATCGCAGTCCACCAATATTTCCTTTACGTCCTGATAGTTGCCGCTGGTTTCGCCCTTGTTCCAAAGGGCCTGACGGCTGCGGCTATAAAACCACGTGCGCTCGGTCTCAACGGTTTTTTCCAGGGATTCACGGTTCATATAGGCCACCATAAGCACCCGTCCGTCCGCAGCGTCCTGAATGACCGCGGGCACAAGGCCGTTTTCGTCAAATTTTATCTCGTCAATGAACATAATGCTCTCCTCTATCTGTATTTGTTTACAATTTCTTCAAGCTTCAAAGCGCCGGTATACAAGGCCCTGCCGACGATAACGCCCTCCACGCCGGTCTTGCTGAGGGCGTCGAGGTGCTCCATGGCGCCCACGCCCCCGCTGGCGATGACGCGCATCCCCGTGCGGAGGACCATCTCCTTCATAGCGGCAGTGTTGGGCCCCGCCAAAGTACCGTCGGTAGCGATATCGGTATATATCACCGTTTCAACGCCAAGGGACTTCATTTCAAGAGCAAAGTCCACCGCTGTTTTCCCGCTGACCTCGGTCCAGCCGTCGGTAGCGACGAACCCGCCCTTTGCGTCTATGCCCACGGCAATGCGTTCGCCGAATTTTTCCGCCGCGGCCCGAACCATATCCGGGTCCTTAACGGCGGCGGTGCCGATAATGATGCGGCTCACGCCCAGCCGGGCCACGGCCGCCACATCGTCAAGAGTGCGAATGCCGCCTCCCTGCTGTACGGGCACGCCGACACGGCGGCATATCTCGCCCACGGCGCGGCGGTTCTCGCCGCCGCCGCTCCTGGCCCCGTCCAAATCCACCACATGGATGAAGTCGGCTCCGAGCCGCTCCCATTTTTCGGCCATATCCGCCGGGGACGAGCCGTAAACGGTCTCCTTATCATAATCCCCGTTGAGCAAGCGAACGCAATTTCCGCCGCGTATATCGATAGCGGGGTATATCCTCATGGTTTTTCCTCCAATACTAAATTGCCAAAAGTCCGGCCAAGCCGGACTTTTGACGGTTTTCAATTATCCTCTGAAAACAAAGTCGCTTATTGCGGCCTCAAATTTGGCCGCTTCATTTTCCGGCATTTCGTCCGCAAAGACCCTTAAAGTAATGGGCCGTGATAAATCAAGGGAGAAGATACCCATTATACTTTTGGCATCGACTACATATCTGCCGCTGACAAGGTCCACGTCGAACTCGAAATCGTTGATGGCGTTTACAAAGTTCTTAACGTCGATAATCGTCTTTAAAAAAATCTCATAGCTTCTCATATATTACCTCCATTGCTGCTTCCACTGCTGTCAATATACACTATGCTGTCAAGAGTGCCAATATTTTACGGCTTCGAGGTATTCGCGCCTGTTCTCCTCTCTCCTCCGAGGCCAGGCCCGGAGCTTTGCTCATACGGGCAAGGATGCTGATTAAGTAGATTTTAGACCGCTCCTATCTTCCTCAGTTTTGTTATGTAGCCGCCATCCTCTTAATTATACTACATTTTTCAGAAAAAGCAACCGCTGTAATGCAAATTTAACAAAATTGATGTAAAATAATTGTGAACAAAGGAGTGACCAGTATGGACTTTAAAGGATACTTAATGGTTATTGATATGGACGGCACCTTTTTGGACAGCAAACGGAATATCTCGCCGGAAAACCGGGCCGCGATAAATGAGTGGCGGAGCCTTGGCGGCGCGGTCTGCATCGCCAGCGGGCGCAGCGCCGCGGGGCTGGTCGGCATACAAAGGGAGCTTGGCCTTGATTTGCCTCTCATCTGCGGCAACGGCAGCGGCATCTACGACTGCGGCAAAGGAGAGCTGATTTACAGCGTGACGCTTCCCGAGGGCGGGCGCGAACTGGCGGCCCTGGCCGACAGGCTTTTGCCGGAGACCGGCATAACAATTTATAAAGACGCGAAGGTGTATTTTTGCAAGGAGAACGCCGCCACGGTGCGGAACATGACCCACGAGCACTTGCCCCACTTGACCGCCGACTGGCGGACGCTGCCGTACCCGTGGGAAAAAATACTGTTTTCGCAGGAGCAGCAGTATACCGCCGACGTACAGGAGCTTATGGAGCGCAGCGCCGACACGTCGGTATTCCGGCTATTGAAATCCGCGCCGGTGTATTTTGAGGTGCTTAACCCGATGGCCAGTAAAGGCAGAGCCCTTGAAGAATACTGCGCCCGGCTGGGCTTTGACCTGGCAAAGGTCGTGGCCGTGGGAGATAACGAAAACGACGTGTCCATGCTGGAAATAGCCGGCTATTCCTTCACGGTGGCCAACTGCACCCCTCCCGCCCGGGCCGCCGCCAGATGGGTGGTCGGCGACAACGACCACAGCTGCGCCGCCGACGTGGTTCGGATAATGAAAAGCGTGGGGCCGTAAAAAAATGGTGGCCGTAAAAAATAGCTCTGTGTTCCGGAGACATAGAGCTATTTAGACTTATGACACCCCCATGAACAACGTGGAAAGCTCGAAAGGGAACTCCCTTTCGATAAAAAACATATAATCCCAGGGCGCGTACCTGGGATTATATACATTAATCGGGGTAGAACTATCATTTTTATAGAATAAAAATGATAGTTCGTAAGCGAAAGCGCCCGCCAGCGTGACGCTGGATCCGCATTATGTATGTTACATCGTTAGTTACTTGATTATATTATTGTAATTGTAAAGTCAATGATGGAACGGAACGTTCCCGGAGAGGTTCTCTCAAAGGGGAACCGTGCGGGTTCCCCTTTGAATAGCGGTCATGCAGACCGCTATTCAGTTTTTCAGACTATGTATCGGCGCGGGGATACGTCCGCCGCGGGCGATAAAGTCCGCGCAGCTCGCGCCGTTAACGGGCATTACGGGCGCGGTGCCAAGCAGGCCGCCGAACTCTACGCTGTCGCCCACCTTTTTTCCAATGGCGGGTATCACGCGGACGGCGGTGGTTTTGGTGTTGACAACGCCGATGGACATTTCATCGGCGATTATGCCGCTTATGGTGTCGGCCGGAGTGTCGCCGGGCACGGCTATCATGTCGAGGCCCACGCTGCATACGCAGGTCATGGCCTCCAATTTTTCAAGGGACAGGCAGCCGCTTTCGGCGGCGGCTATCATGCCCGCGTCCTCACTGACGGGGATAAATGCCCCGCTGAGACCCCCAACATAGCTGCTGGCCATTACGCCGCCCTTTTTCACCGCGTCGTTGAGCAGGGCAAGGGCCGCGGTGGTGCCGTGGGTTCCGCACTGTTCAAGGCCCATTTCCTCAAGGATATGAGCCACGCTGTCGCCCCTAGCGGGGGTGGGAGCCAGCGAAAGGTCCACAATACCGAAAGGCACGCCAAGGCGGCGGCTGGCCTCCTCGGCCACCATCTGACCCACGCGGGTTATCTTAAAGGCGGTCTTTTTTACGGTTTCGGCCACAACGCCAAAGGGTTGGCCCTTAACTCTTTCAAGGGCGCATTTTACCACGCCGGGGCCGCTGACGCCGACGTTTATTGCGCACTCCGGCTCGCCCGCCCCGTGGAAAGCCCCGGCCATAAAGGGATTGTCCTCCACCGCGTTGGCAAAAACGACCAGCTTTGCGCAGCCGAAGCCGCCCCTGTCCGCCGTGGCCTGGGCGGTCTCCTTTATGACGCGGCCCATCTGGGCCACGGCGTCCATGTTTATACCGGCCTTGGTGGTGGCCACGTTCACGCTTGAACAGAGAAAATCCGTGGTGGCCAGCGCCTCGGGTATCGACGCGATAAACTCCCGGTCGGCGTTGGAATAGCCCTTGGCCACAAGGGCGCTGTATCCGCCTAAAAAGTTGACGCCGGTGGTCTTGGCCGCCCGGTCAAGGGCCTTGGCAAATTCCAAGCTGTGGCCGCAGGGAGCGCTGATAAGGGAGACGGGCGTAACGGAAATGCGCTTGTTCACAATGGGTACGCCAAACTCCGCCTCGATCTGTTCGCCGGTGGAGACCAGCTTTTCGGCCAGGCGGGTTATTTTATCGTACACCTTGTCCGTCGCCCTGCGCCAGTCGTCGCTCACGCAGTCAAACAGCGAAATGCCCATGGTTATGGTGCGGACGTCCAGATGCTCGTCCTTTATCATATTAAGGGTCTCGATTATTTCAACAGGATTAACATTAAGCATGGGGAGCGCTCCTCTCGTCAAATGCGGTGCATGGAATTAAACAGGTCCTCCCGCTGGATGGAAATGGACACGCCAAGCTCACGGCCCACGCCTTCGAGCCCGCTCTGGAGCTGGGCCAGATCGAGCCGGCTTTCGGTGGTATCCACCAGGGTTATCATGGTGAAGATGTCCTGCATTATCGTCTGACTGATATCCAGAATATTGATGTTGTTTTCGTAGAGAAAGCCGCTGACCCGGGCGATGATGCCGGTCTTGTCCTTGCCCACTACTGTAACGACCGCTTTCATATATGTTCCTCCGTTATTTCAGTTTTTGACTATTCTATCACATGAACCGTTATTTTTCAACTGTCAATTTA
>CANRHW010000063.1 GCA_947630525.1 uncultured Clostridia bacterium
TTTTTCAAAGCGTTGAGCAGCTTGTTGTTATCCCTTTGGTGCAGGCCAATGCTGGGTTCGTCGAGGATGTACAGCACGCCGACAAGGCCGGAGCCTATCTGCGTGGCCAGCCGTATCCGCTGCGCCTCGCCGCCGGAAAGAGTTCCCGCGCTGCGGGAAAGCGTCAGGTAGTCGAGGCCCACGTTTTGCAAAAATCCCATCCGGGCGTTGATCTCCTTTAAAATCTGTTCGGCGATGATAGCGTCGTTTTTACCAAATTTAAGGCTTTTAAAAAAGTCAAGTCCCTCGTTCACGGACATGGAACATACTTCGTCGATGTTTTTACCGCCGACTGTTACGGCGAGGCTTTCTTTTTTCAGCCGCTTGCCGTGACAAACGTTACAGTCTATCTCGCGCATAAGCGGCTCTATGTCCATTTTTGACCACTCGCTGTCGGTCTGCTCATATCGGCGCTGCAAATTGTTCACCAAGCCTTCAAAGGGGGCCCGGTGGCGATGCAGCCTCCCATTCCGGTAAAACTCCAGGTCAAGCATTTCACCCTTCGTACCGAACAAAAATATGTTTATAATTTCTTTTGGCAGAGTTTTTACGGGCACGTCGAGGCGGAAATTGTATTTTTTCGCCAAGGCTCTGTAATACGCGTTAGCGACGCTGTCCTCTTTTTCGGCCGCTCTCCAGCCGCTCACGGAAAACGCGCCCTCCAATACGGAAAGCTCGTCGCTGACAAGCACAAGGCTCGGATCCACCCGTTTGAGAGAACCTATTCCGCCGCACTGGGGACAGGCGCCAAAGGGGCTGTTGAACGAAAAGGTCCGCGGCGACAGCTCCTCCATGCTTATGCCGCAGTCGGGGCAGGCGTAGTTCTGGGAAAAGGTCATTTCCTCCTCCCCGTTGAGCACGATCACCGTGCCGTCGCTGAGGTGCAGGGCCAGCTCCAGCGAATCCGTCAAGCGCTTGCGTATATCCGGCCGCACCACAAGGCGGTCTATAACTATCTCTATATTATGCTTCTTGTTTTTTTCAAGGGCAATTTCTTCGGTGAGCTGGTAAAGGCTACCATCGACCCGGACGCGCACATATCCGCTCTTTTTTGCATCTTCAAGCACCTTTACGTGTTCGCCCTTTTTTGCTCTTATGACGGGTGCGAGAATGTGCAGGCGGCTGCCCTCGTCAAGCGAAAGTATCTGATCCACGATCTGATCAACGGACTGCTGCTTTATTTCCCGTCCGCAGTTGGGACAGTGCGGTATGCCAACCCGCGCGAACAGCAGACGAAGGTAATCGTATATTTCCGTAACCGTGCCCACCGTGGAGCGGGGGTTTTTATTTGTGGTTTTTTGGTCGATGCTTATAGCGGGGCTGAGCCCCTCGATATACTCCACGTCAGGCTTTTCCATCTGGCCCAGGAACATACGGGCATAGGCCGACAGCGATTCCACATACCGCCGCTGACCCTCGGCATATATCGTGTCAAAGGCCAGCGAGGTTTTGCCGCTGCCGCTGACGCCGGTGAATACTACGAGCTTGTCCCTCGGTATTTCAAGACAGACATTTTTTAGATTGTTTTCTTTAGCGCCTTTTATTATAAGCTTGTTCTCGCGTTCGTTCACTTGTTTTCACCCCTAAGTCTCTTAATTTTGTCACGGAGCTTGGCCGCGTCTTCAAAGCGCAGCTCTTGGGCGGCAAGCTGCATCTCGTTGGTAAGCTTCGCGATGACATATGTGACGTCGACCTTTTCTTCCGTTTCTTCTCCGGGCTTTACGGCGGCAATAACGTCGCTGACCGCTTTTTGTATGCCCCTTGGAACAATGCCGTGCTCCCTGTTGTATCTGCCCTGAATTTCACGGCGGCGGTTTGTCTCGCCAATAGCACGCTTCATTGAGTCGGTTTCGGCGTCGGCGTACATTATAACTTTGCCGTCCACATTGCGGGCGGCGCGGCCTATGGTCTGTATAAGCGACGTCTCGCTGCGGAGGAAGCCCTCCTTGTCGGCGTCAAGTATAGCTACGAGCGACACCTCCGGCAGGTCAAGGCCTTCGCGCAGCAGGTTAATGCCCACGAGCACATCAAAAACACCCAGCCGCAGATCACGCACGATTTCCATACGCTCCAGAGTTTCCACATCGGAATGCATATATTTCACCTTGACGCCCATTGTGCGCAGGTAATCCGTAAGGTCCTCCGCCATTTTTTTGGTCAGGGTCGTCACAAGGACTCTTTCCCGTTTGTCGGCACGGGCATATATTTCGCCCAAAAGATCGTCAATCTGGCCCTTTACCGGACGGACTATGACCTCCGGATCCAAAAGCCCCGTGGGCCTTATCACCTGTTGGGCAATATTTTTCGACAGGGAACGCTCGTATTCCGCCGGGGTCGCGCTGACATATATGGCCTGATTTAGCCTCGCCTCAAATTCCGAAAAGCTCAGCGGCCGATTGTCCAAAGCCGACGGAAGCCGAAATCCGTAATCCACAAGATTTTGCTTACGGCTGCGATCGCCGTTGTACATGGCCCGCAGCTGAGGAATAGTGACGTGACTCTCGTCCACTACAAGTAAAAAGTCTTTGGGGAAATAGTCCAGCAGAGTATATGGAGCGCTGCCCGCCGGCCGGCCGCTGATGTGGCGGCTGTAGTTTTCAATACCGCTGCAATAACCAACCTCACGCATCATTTCAATATCGTAATTTGTCCTCTCTTCAAGGCGCTGGGCCTCGACGAGCTTATTGTTGGCTCTCAGCTCGCGGAGCCGGTTCTCCAGCTCTGCCTGTATGCCATAAATAGCCGCTTCCAGTTTATCGTTCGTAGTGACGTAGTGCGACGCAGGGAAGATTGCAACGTGATTTCTTGAACCCAGAATTTCGCCCGTCAGAGAATCAATTTCGGTTATCCTGTCTACCTCGTCGCCGAAAAACTCAATGCGCACGGCGTTTTTTTCGGAATTGGCCGGGATAATTTCAAGCACGTCGCCATGCACGCGGAATTTGCCGCGAACGAAGTTTATGTCGTTCCGCTGATACTGCATTTCAATCAGCCGGGCAATTACCTCGTCCCTGTCGCGAACCATGCCGGGGCGCAGAGAAAGCACCATGTTCCTATAGTCGTTTGGGTCGCCAAGGCCATAAATGCAGCTTACGGAGGCCACAACGATAACGTCCCGCCGTTCAAACAGAGCGCTGGTGGCACTGTGGCGGAGCTTGTCAATTTCCTCATTGGTCTGAGCGTCTTTCTCTATATAAGTATCACTGGCGGCAATATAGGCTTCGGGCTGATAATAGTCGTAAAAGCTGACAAAATATTCCACCGCGTTGTTTGGGAAAAATTCCTTTAGCTCACTGCACAGCTGGGCCGCAAGAATTTTGTTGTGCGCCAAAACAAGGGTGGGCCTGTTTATCCTCTCTATTACATTGGCCACAGTAAAGGTCTTTCCGCTGCCGGTAACGCCCAAAAGGGTCTGGGCGGCATAGCCGTTTTGCAGACCTTGTACCAAGCTTTCTATTGCCTGCGGCTGATCGCCGGTAGGCTTATAATCAGATACCAGTTGAAAATCCATTAGATTACTTCCAATCATAACTGTCTAACCACTATTATATACGAACCTATGTTCGCTGTCAAGTGGTTAGAGAAATTATTTTATGCCCCTTGGGCAAACCCTCATGCAAACGCCACAGACAGCCCCGCGGCCTATGCTCTGAAATTCTTTTTTCATAAACTCGCTGCATGCGTGCGCGTCGAATATTTCGCTCCGCTCCATGCCGGGGACATAGTTTATTCCCCTAATCGCCATGGCGCGGCAGCTTTCGGCGCATATTTTGCAGTCGCCGCACAGGTCGCGGTATTCGTGGCTTTCGGTATCTATCGGCGCGTTGGTAAAAACCGTGCCAAGGCGCACCCGGGGCCCGTATTTGTACGACAGGAACAAGGCGCTTTTACCTATACTGCCAAGGCCGGCCTTGACGGCGCATTTTTTGTGACTGAAACGGCCGGCGTACTCCCCTACCGACTGACTTGCCGGTACGGCCGCGGCGCGGTAGCCGTTACGGTTAAGCAGCAAGACAAGTTTTTCCGCGGCGCGGTCGATGTATGCGTTTACTGTGCGATAGTGATGAAAATATGTTTTTGTGGGTTCTTCTTCTATCTCGTCGACAACTGCGTCCGACAGGCGAACCACAAGCGAGACCGCAATGTGAAGGCCCTCAAAGGGAGTGTTGTCGATATATGAAAATCCCACCTCGGATATGAGCTCGTCCTCCATAAGCTTCCTGATTTTTTCTTCCAAAGTCACGGCCCCCTTTTTTGATGACTTTATCCCCGCAACGCATTTTGCATTTGCAATGTATTATTATATCACATAATTAAAAAAATTGCAAAATAAATGTGGAAATTTTTTGATAAATATGTTATAATCTATTTGGAGGTGCATCTATGGAGTATCATTTTCACAAACTTACCGATATAAAGTTACTTATACTTAAAACCATACACTATTTTAAAGAACCTATCCCAGAGTATATTCTTAACGAAACCATTCTCATCAATAACTATGCAAACTTCTTTGATTTGCAGCAGGCTCTGTATGAAATGACCGAAAACAAACTGGTCACATATTATGAGGAAAACGGCGGAAAAATGTACAGCCTTACGAAGCTGGGTTCCACCGCTCTTGAGGGATATGCGGTTCACCTGCCAAAGTCGGTTTGCGAAAAGCTCTATCAGACCGTCAGGCTTAAAATACGTGAGTATGAGAATGAAATAAGCCTGATTGCCGATTACGAGCGCAGCGGCGACATGGATTATACCGTAAAGCTTGGCATCATGGAGGGCGGATATAACATTTTTACAGTCACGGTGTCAATATTTGACGAAAAGCTTGCCAAGGACATATGCCGGGAATTTAAGCGCACGCCGCAAACTTTGTATAACGAGCTGCTTTCGGTGCTGTTAAAGGAACCCGGCGGCGCAAGCGGCGAAGGTAACGACTTAGAAAAGGGTGATTAAATGAATTGGCTGCAAGTGAGTATATTTACTACCGCCGAGGGCATCGAGCCCGTGTGCGGACGGCTGCTCGACATAAATATCGGCGGTTTTGAAATCGAGGATAAAGACGACTTTAACAGTTTTTTGGAAAACAATCATCAGTACTGGGACTATGTCGACGATGAATTAATGGCTGAAAAGCAGGGTGAAACAAAGGTCAAAATTTATCTCAGCGACAACGAGAGCGGCATCGCTCAGTTGGCCCTTGTTCGTTCGGAGCTGAGCGCCCTTAAGAGTCTTGACGCGGACGGCCGCTATGGGCGGCTTGAAACCGAGATAAAAAGTCTGGCCGAGGAGGACTGGGAAAATAACTGGAAACAATATTTCCATCCTATTCCCGTGGGCGACAGGCTCATAATAAAGCCGGAATGGGAAACCATAGACGCCCCCGGCGACAAAATTATATTCAATATCGACCCGGGCATGACTTTCGGCAGCGGACAGCACGAAACTACTCGCCTCTGTGTGGAACAGTTGGACAAGCGTGTAAAAAAGGGAATGCGGGTGTTGGACCTCGGCTGCGGCAGCGGTATTTTATCCATAATATCTCTGATGCTCGGCGCGGCCTACGCCTATGCCATTGACATTGACCCGAACTGCCGCAAGATCGCCTATTCCAACGCGGCGCTTAACGGGATAGGCCCGGACGTATATGACGTAAAGGCCGGGAATATACTGAACGACGAGGCTTTCAAGGCCGAAGTGGCCGGTATGGGCGGCTTTGATATTGTTGTCGCCAACATAGTTGCCGATGTTATAATACCCCTCTGTGACGACGTAAGGCGGTACATGAAAGAGGGCGGCGTGTTTATCTGCTGCGGTATAATCGAGCCCCGGTTGCCGGAGGTGCTTGACGCTCTCGGAAAAAACGGCTTTACCGTTATAGACAAGAAAAACGAAAACGACTGGTACTGCGTAGTTTCTAAATAGTAAAAGGAAGTAAGATATGGCAAATTTTTTTGTTGATAAAGCCGACATAGACGGCGGGTTGGCCCGGATTGCCGGAGACGAGGCCACGCATATACTCCGGGTGCTGAGGATGAAAGAGGGCGACGCTCTCACGTTGTGCGACGGCGACGGAATGTTTTACGACGCCGTGATATCCTCCGTCGGCAAAAACCAGGTCGAAGCCGATATTAAATCCGTTAGGCCCGCTCCCACCGAACCGAATGTTAAAATAACTCTCTTTCAGGCAATACCTAAAAATCCAAAGCTGGAGTTTATAATACAAAAGGCTGCGGAGATCGGAGTTTGCCGTATAGTTCCTGTAAATACGGCCCGGATAGTGGCCAAGCTTGAAAAAGAGAACAAACTACAGCGGCTGCAAAAAATTGCCGCCGAGGCCGCGAAGCAGAGCCGCCGTGGCATCATACCGGAGGTGTGCGCGCCCGCGGACTTTAAGGACGCCGTAAAAATGGCGGCGGAGCTGGACATGGCCCTTATCCCCTACGAGGAGGAAAGCAATCTGGCGGCAAAGGACTTTTTGCGCGGGAAAAAAGCCGGGAGCGTCGGCGTTTTTATCGGCCCGGAGGGCGGCTTTGAAGAAAGCGAAGTCAAATTTGCCAAGCAAAACGGCGTAACGCCGGTCTCTCTCGGCCCAAGAATATTACGGACTGAAACGGCCGGCCTTGTTACGGCGGCGCTCGTCCTATACGAGGCTGGTGAAATGAATTGAACGCATATTTGGGGAAAACGGAGGAGCACGATGTTTTTATACAGCTGGCTTTAAGGGATTTTACGGGCGAACAGCGGGTCTTTGACATAAAACGCCGCCCTACCGGCAAGCCCTACGCCGTGGACGGGCCTTGCTTTTCTTTCGCGGACAGCTGCGGCTATGTGCTCTGCGCGGTGAGCCGCGGCGAAATTGGGGCCGACTTGGAGCTGAGCCGCAGCGCAAAAAAATATATGCCCGTCGCCAAGCGGTTTTTTGCTTCAGACGAGGCCGCCGCGGCCACCGAGGAAAACTTTTTTGAACTGTTTACGGCAAAAGAGGCCTATGTAAAATACACCGAAATGGGAATTTTTAGCGGAATGGAATTCTTCTCGGCTATGAGCGGACAGATCGGGGACGTTAATATAATCAAATTTACTGACGGTAACTGCATTTGTGCGGCGGCGTCAAAAACTGAAAGGGAAGTGAATGTAAAATGGATATACTTGTGACGGCCTTTACGCCGTTTGGCGGTATGGAAAAAAATATGTCGTCCGCCGTCATGGACAGACTTCCGAACAAAATCGGAACCAAAAACATAATCAAGCTGCTCATACCAACTTCTTACGAAAGGGGCTTTGAGGAACTGAAGCACTATCTAAACGAGCATAAGGTCGACGCGGTAGTGCTGACCGGTCAGGCCTCCCGCCCTAAAATCACTGTGGAACGTATTGCAATAAATATCGGCGACGGCGATATGGCCGACAACGACGGCATTGTTTATACCGACAAAACTCTTGTGCCCGACGGACCGGCGGCCTATTTTTCCACCCTGCCCATAAAGAAGATGTGCGCTTCGGCCAACTGTGCGGTCAGCAACTCCGCCGGCACCTACGCCTGTAACTGCGTTATGTATAAGGCGCTGCATTTTCTCGACGGCACGGGCATCCCCTGCGGCTTTATACACATACCTCAAAACGGTTCCGCCGAAGAATGGGCCGTTGAGCTAAGTAAAATGATAGATTGCATATAAAACAGAGCCGTCGGCACTTGCCGACGGTTCAGAGCGCTGACAAAGGTCAGCGCTCTCGTCGGGGGAACCCGCTGCGGTTCCCCCGGCGTGAACCCCCTCCGCATCGGGCGCTTTCGCTTACGACATATCATTTTTATTACAATAAAAATGATATGTCTACCCCGATTATAGTATAAAATCTCGGGTACACGCCCCGAGATTTTATGTTTTTTATCGAAAGGGAGTTCTCTTTCGAGCTTTCCCCATAGTAAATAGGGTTTGTCAGTAGTCTGAGCTGTCGGCACTTGCCGACGGCTCTGTTTTATAGAAATTTACAGAAAGTTATTGCCGCTAAAACACCTTTTTCATAACCGCGCCCTTGTCCGCGCCGTCAACGAGGGCGGAATAACGGGCAAGCCAGCCGGTCTTGATATTGGGCTCTTTGGGCTGGAGCTTCGCGCGGCGTGCAGCAAGCACGTCGTCGGCGACTTTAAGGTTGATGGAGGCGTTGGGAATATCTATTTCTATGGTATCCCCCTCCTCAACAAGGGCTATGGTGCCGCCTACGGCAGCTTCGGGCGATACGTGGCCGATAGAAGCGCCGCGGCTGGCTCCGCTGAACCGTCCGTCAGTGATGAGGGCCACCGTTTTATCCAGCTTCATGCCCGCAAGGGCGGAGGTGGGATTGAGCATTTCTCTCATACCGGGGCCGCCGACTGGGC
>CANRHW010000064.1 GCA_947630525.1 uncultured Clostridia bacterium
GTATTTGCTGGCGCTCTTGGGCAGCCTTACAGAACTTTGGAGAGAAACTCCTTTGTTCTGGGATTTTTGGGGTTGGTGAATATCTCGTCGGGCCGTCCCTGTTCGGCTATTATGCCGCCGTCCATGAACAGCACCCTGTCCGCAACCTCACGGGCAAAGCCCATTTCGTGAGTGACAATGACCATCGTCATGCCCTCTTTGGCCAAGTCGGCCATTACCTTTAGCACCTCGCCTACCATTTCGGGGTCCAGAGCCGAGGTGGGCTCGTCAAAGAGCATTATACGCGGATTCATGGCCAGCGCCCGCGCTATGGCGATGCGCTGCTTTTGGCCGCCGCTGAGCTGCACGGGGAAGCTGTCGGCCTTGTCGGCCAGCCCAACCCGGGCGAGGAGCTCCATGCCGGACTTTTTGGCGGCTTCCTTATCCTTGGCCACCCTCAGCTTTAAGGGGGCGAGGGTCACGTTGTCAATCACCCTGAGATGCGGAAATAGGTTGAAGTGCTGGAACACCATGCCCATACCCTGGCGAACCTTGTTAATGTCGGTCTTTTTGTCGGTGATGTCAACTCCGTCAATAAGGATATGGCCGGCGGTGGGCTGCTCCAACAGGTTAAGGCAGCGCAGGAAAGTGCTTTTGCCGCTGCCGCTGGGGCCGATTATGGCCACTACCTCGCCCCGGTTCACGGTCTCGGTTATGCCGGTGAGGACCTCCAGCTTGCCGAAGCTTTTGCACAAATCGGTAACCTGGATAATGGGGTCGTTTTTACCTTGCGTCACTCTTGCGCAGCCTCCTTTCCAGCTTGCCAAAAATGAAGGTAAGCAGCATTACCACCGCCAGATAAATTATTGCCGATACTATCAGCGGCACCATGGCGTTGTAAGTTTGGCTGGTTATCATGTTGGCAATCTTTGTCAGCTCGGTCACGGCGATAAGGCCGGCGATACTGGTCTCTTTGAAAAGCACTATGAACTCGCTGGTATAAGTAGGAATGCTGGTTTTAAGCGCCTGGGGGAGAACTATGTAAAACATGGTCTGCCACTGCTTTAGGCCCAGGCTGCGCCCGGCCTCGGTCTGGCCCTTGTCAACGCTCATTATGCCGCCGCGCAGTATCTCGGCCACGTAGGCGCCGCTGTTTATGCCAAAGGCCAGGGTGCCCACCAGCAGCTTGTTTGTGCTGGAAACCATTATTACATTGTACATTATCAGAAGCTGAACCGTGGTGGGCGTGCCGCGGATAATGGTGGTGTAAACCTTGGCGATAAAGCGCAGGGGGCCAAAGCTGCTTATGGAAAACAGCGCCGTTATCACGCCAAGCAATGTGCCAACCAAAATGGCTCCGCAGGTGAGCTGCAAAGTGAGCTTAAGTCCGTCAAGATACCAAGTCCAGCGGTTGGCGTAAAAAAGGGTCTGATATATCTGCATACCCAAATCCGAGCTTTGCAGAAATTCTAAAAATCCCTCCATCGTTTGCCTCCTAACCTACAAGGGCGCCCTTTGAACCCCGCTGGGGCGGACCTTCCCGCCCGGGCGGAGCACAACGCGCGCCCCGGTATCGTTTGTTATTTTTATTTTAGCCTTATTCGGCGGCGGGCTCGCCCTCGGCACCCTGCTCGACGGGCGTGAGCTCAGCTTCCTCATCCTCGTCGGCAACCGCCCTGTCGGGGAAGTACTGAGCTATCATGGCGTCATATGTACCGTCTTCCATTATTCTGTCGATAACGCTATTAATGGTGTCAAGCAGCTCGGTGTTGCCCTTTTTAACGGCAATGGCGTATTCCTCGGTGCCGAACTCGGTGTCAAGTATCTTGAGCTTGTCGGCGTTCTTGGAAACGATGGCCTTAGAGGGCTCCTCGTCAAGTACGAAAGCGTCGGCGCGGCCGTTGAGTACCTCCATGGCTACGTCGGCATTGAGCTTAAAGGCAACGGTGTTGTCCCTGGACTCGCCGTTTTCGTCCTCCTTAAATTCACGCACCATGGATTCGCCGGTGGTGCCCTCCTGAGCGGCAACTATCTTGCCGAGCAGGTCTTCCTTGGAGGCGATAGTGCTGTCCATGGGAACTACGATTACCTGACGGGAGGAATAATAGGGCTTGGAGAAATCAACGCTCTGCTTTCTCTGTTCGGTAACGCTCATGCCGGCGGCTGTAAAGTCGATCTTGCCGGACTGGAGAGCGGCGATAAGGCCGTTAAAGTCCATGTTTTCAATCTGGAGCTCCTTGCCGGCGGCTTCGGCTATCATTTTGGAAATGTCGATATCAAAGCCGGCGGGCTGGGCATTGTCGTCAAAGTACTCAAAGGGCTCAAAGCCGATCTGGGTGCCCATGATTATGGCGCTTGTCTCCTGGGGTTCAACAGGGGTCTCGCCTTCATTCTGTACGTCCTTGTCCTGTACGTCCTTGTCGCCGCCGCAGGCCGCAAAGGCGCATACCGCCAGAGCCAAAGCCAGAGCCAGCGCAAGAATTTTTGAAAACTTCATGATAAATAACCTCCTTAAAAATTTTGGAATAAAAACATTATAATACAATTCCGTGGCTTTTGCAATAGGTTTTTTGATTTTTTTTGTGTGATTTATACCTTTATTATATTATAAATATCCCGTTTGCTGACGCCGCGGTCATTGGCGGCGGCCCTTATGGCCTCTTTTTCGCTCATTCCGGCGTCGACGTACATTTGCACGTGGGTCTCGACGGTCATGCCGTCCCATTTGGCGCGCTCCTCCTCCGCGGCCTCGGCGGCGGGCCGGCCCTCCACCACCAGCACGAACTCCCCCTTGGGCGGAGTTTCGGCATAGCGGGCGATGGCCCCCTCCAAATCGGTGCGGAAAACCTCCTCATGTATTTTGGTCAGTTCCCGGCAAAGGGCTATCCGCCGGTTGCCAAGGGCTTTGAGCAGGTCGTTAAGTGTGTTCATGAGCTTGTGGGGCGCCTCGTGGAAAATGATGGTGCGCTCCTCGGTTTTGAGCTTTTCCAAAAGCTCGCTGCGGCTGCGGCGATTCACCGACAAAAAGCCCTCAAAGGCGAAGCGCCCGGTGGGCAGACCGCTGACTATCAGGCCGTTTATGGCGGCAACCGGGCCGGGAACGGGCACTGTCTCGATGCCGTTTTCGGCACAGAGCACAACGAGGTCTTCGCCGGGGTCGCTGATGGCCGGAGTGCCGGCGTCGCTGACGAGGGCGATATTTTCGCCGTTTTTGAGCTTTTCGATGAGAAAGCCGCCCTTTTCCCGGCGGTTGTGGTCATGATAGCTGACCAGCGGCTTTTCGATGTTCAGATAATTCAGCAGCGTAACGGTGCGCCGGGTGTCCTCGGCGGCGATAAGGTCCACCGACCGTAGGGTTTCGACGCAGCGATAGGTTATGTCGCCCAAATTTCCGATGGGCGTGGCGCAAAGATAAAGCTTGCCGGGCATAGGGGAACCTCCTTATTAAATCAGGAACGGGGGGGCGAGGCACGGCGCAGGTATTTCCCTGTTCTTAATTTTCAACGATATTTTGCAGATATTTTCCGTTTTCGTCATACATAAACACGGGCTTTTCCAGTTTAAGCTGGGGCCGCCCGTTCATCAGGGCCTCGACCAAAATAAGATTGGCCGTTCCGGCGGCGTTGGGATAGACCACCGCGAGGCGCTTGGGTTCGAGCCTGTGCCTGCGCAGGGTCGAAATCACGTCGCACAGCCTGTCGGCCCGGTGAACCATAAACATACGGCCCGTGGGTTTGAGGCAGCGGGCAGCCGCCGTCACCACGCCGTCCAGCGTGCAGAGTATCTCGTGACGGCTCACGGCCAAATCGTCCTTCGGATTGACAATGCCCCCGCCGCTGTTCATGTAGGGCGGATTGCAGGTGACAAAGTCAAAGACCCGGCTGCCGTATATTTTTGGGGCGTCATTAAGGTCGGCGTTTTTTACCCGGATTATTTCGCCAAGGCCGTTGAGCTCCATTGTGCGGGCCGCCATCTCCGCCACGTGGGGGATTATTTCCACCGCGTCGATGGAGGCCGGTTCAAAAAGAGCGTAGGTCAGCACCGGGATAATGCCCGTGCCCGTGCACAGATCGAGCCCCCGGCTGCCCTTTTTGACTTTGGCGAACTTGGCCAGCAGCACCGCGTCGCTGCCAAAGCAAAAGCCGTCCTTGTCCTGAATTATTTTGTAACCTTTTATACCTAAATCTTCGATTTTTTCCATGAGCCACCCCAATGAACGTTGCCGATAAGGCTTTTTAGTAAATTGCCTGAATAATCAAAAAACCAAATACATGAAATTCCGGGGCGTGTACCCGGAATTTCATACCTTGGTCGGGGTAGAAATATAATTTTTACCCCGATAAAAATTATATTTCGTAAGCGAAAGCGCCCGACGCGGAAAGGGAGACCGATGGGGAAACCGTGCGGGTTTCCCCATCGAAGCGTGTCGAAAAAATTCGACACGCTTAAATGGGGCTTCACCGAAGCCCCATTTAATACGTAATATGACCTATGTGTTACTCCTGAGCAGGAGCGCCTACAGGGCAGGTGTCGGCGCAGGCGCCGCACTCGATGCACTGGTCCGCGTCAATTACGTACTTGCCGTCGCCCTCGCTGATGCAGCTTACGGGACATCCGTCGGCACAAGCGCCGCAGCTGATGCAGTCGTCGCTGATAATGTATGCCATTAAAATACACCTCGCTTAAATTATTCAGGACTTTTATCCCTAAAATTACTTTAACACAAATAATAATTATTTTCAATAGTTTTTTTATAACTTTGTGAAATTTTTTTCTTGATTTTTTTCCTGCCATGCTATATTATATTTAAAATTACCTATAAGGAGGAAATCGTATGTCTAAAGGAAGCACAAAAAAGACAAACATTTTCTATACGGTGTTTATCGACGGGTTGAGCGGAATGGCCCTGGGCCTGTTTGCCACCCTGATAGTGGGCACCATTTTTGCCCAGCTGGCCGAAGTAATTCCCGGCCGGGCCGGCAGCCTTTTGCTGGTGGTAGGCAAAACGGCCCAACTGCTGACAGGCGCGGGCATCGGCTGCGGCACGGCAATGAAGCTCAAACAGACCGCCCCGCTGGTCACCATAAGCGCCGCCCTCTGCGGCCTTGTGGGCGCTTATGCCAAGGCCATTCTGGCGGGAACCTTTTTTGCCAACGGGGCTTTTGCGGTGACGCCTCCGGGCGAACCCCTGGGGGCCTTTATCGGCGCACTGGCGGCCATAGGCGTGGGCCGGCTCGTCAGCGGACGGACGGGCGTCGATATCCTCCTTACCCCGGTGTGCTGCACGGTCATCGGCAGCGCGGCGGGACTTTTGGTGGGGCCGTACATTTCCACCTTTATGGGCTGGCTGGGCCAGCTGGTCAACTGGGGCACCGAGCAGCAGCCCTTTATTATGGGGATTATCGTGTCGGTGCTCATGGGAATTTTCCTGACCCTGCCCATAAGCTCGGCGGCCATCGGCGTTTCTCTCGGACTCAGCGGGCTCGCGGCCGGGGCGGCCACGGTGGGCTGCTGCGCCAACATGATAGGCTTTGCGGTGGCAAGCTACCGTGAAAACAAGGTGGGCGGCCTTATCGCCCAGGGCGTGGGCACCAGTATGCTCCAGATACCTAACATCATTCGCCGCCCCGTAATATGGCTGCCGGCCATTGTCAGCAGCGCGGCGCTCGGCCCGGTATCGACCATGCTGTTCCACATGGAGTCCAACGCCGTTGGCAGCGGCATGGGCACCGCGGGTCTCGTGGGCCCCATAATGACCTATACTACCATGGCCCCCAACGGCAATCCGGGCACGGTGCTTGGCGTAGTGCTCGTAATGTACTTTGTGCTGCCGGCGATAATAAGCCTGGCGGTCAGCGAGGGTATGCGCAAGGCCGGCTGGATACGCCCCGGCGATATGAAGCTCGACATATGAATATCGGCGGCATAGAGTTAAAAAACAACGTAATCCTCGCGCCCATGGCGGGAGTGGCCGACCTGGCCTTTCGCATTATCTGCCACAAAATGGGGGCCGGTCTCTCGTATACCGAAATGGTCAGCGCCAAGGCCCTTGGCTTTGAGAATAAAAAGACCTTTCGCCTGATGGAGACCGGGGATTTGCCAACGGCGGTGCAGCTCTTCGGCAGCGAGCCGGAGACCGTCGCGGCGGCGGTGCCCCAGGCTGAAAAAATGGGGCTTTTCGTGGATATAAACATGGGCTGCCCCGCCCCCAAAATAACCGGGAACGGCGAGGGCAGCGCCCTGATGCGTGACCTTGGGCTGGCGGGCGAAATAATCGCGGCGGCCGTCGGTGCGGCGTCACGCCCGGTGACCGTAAAAATGCGGGCCGGGTGGGACATGGAACATATCAACGCCCCCGAGCTTGCGGAAATAGCCCAGAAAAACGGGGCCGCCGCCGTTACCGTCCACGGCAGGACAAGGTCGCAGTTTTACTCCGGCAGTTCGGATCGGGACGTGATAAAGGCGGTGCGCGAACGGGTGACCATTCCGCTTATCGCAAACGGCGACGTATTCTCCGCCGCCGACACCCTGTCTCTTATGGAGGAGACCGGGGCCGACGGGGTGATGATAGGCCGCGGCAGTCAGGGCCAGCCCTGGATATTTGCCGCAGTGGCCGCCGCCCTTAGCGGCGAACCGCAGCCCGCCCTGACGCAAAGGGAAAAAATGGATATCGCGCTGGAGCATATCGGCCTTATCGTCCGCTTCAAGGGCGAACGCACCGGCATTTTGGAGGCCCGCAAGCACGCGGCCTGGTACATCAGGGGCGTAAAAGGGGCCGCGGCCCTGCGCGACGAGATAAACCACGCCGACACTCTTGAAAAAATGCGGGAAATATTAAAAAAAGCTATTGACGAAGATTGACGTTTTTGGTATAATGAATAAAAACATCAAAATATAAAATGAGGAAAGGACGTAAGAGCATGGACGACAAAATTTTGTATGAAGGCCTCACCTATGACGATGTACTGCTTATACCTCAAAAGTCCGACGTTTACGGCAATGTTGACCTGACCACACGGCTCACCAAAAAGATGCGGCTCAACGTGCCGCTCATGAGCGCGGCTATGGACACGGTTACGGAATCCGCTCTTGCCATTGCCATGGCACGGGAGGGCGGTATCGGCATCATTCACAAAAACATGCCTATCGAGGCTCAGGCCATCGAGGTGGACAAGGTCAAGCGTAGCGAGCACGGAGTTATCGTCGATCCGTTTTTCCTTTCCCCCGAAAATACCTTGGCCGAGGCGGACGCTCTCTGCGCCCGTTACAAGATAAGCGGCGTGCCCATTACCGAAAACGGCAAGCTCGTCGGCATACTCACCAACCGCGATTTGCGGTTCGAGACGGATTTTACCAAAAAGATAAAATACGTCATGACCAAGGACAACCTTATCACCGCCCCCGAGGGCACCACTCTTGACGACGCTCAGCAGATACTGCGCCGCCACAAGATAGAAAAGCTGCCCATAGTGGACAAGGACGGCATATTAAAGGGACTTATAACCATAAAGGACATAAAAAAGGCCGTGCGCTATCCCAACAGCGCCCGTGACGAGAGCGGCCGCCTGCTGGCCGGCGCGGCCATAGGAATTACCGACGACATTCTGGATAGGGTACGCGCCCTTATCGACGCCAAGGTGGACGTGCTGGTGCTGGACAGCGCCCACGGCCACAGCATGAATATACTCAACGCCATTGACAAGGTCAAGGCGGCCTTCCCGGACGTACAGCTCATCGCCGGCAATATTGCCACCGCCGAGGCGGCCAAGGACCTTATCGAGCACGGCGTTGACGCGGTCAAGGTGGGCATAGGCCCCGGCTCCATCTGCACCACGCGGGTCGTGGCGGGTATAGGCGTGCCCCAGATAACCGCCGTTATGAATGCCTACAGCGTGGCAAAGGACTATGATATCCCCGTTATTGCCGACGGCGGCATCAAGTACAGCGGAGATTTGCCAAAGGCCATTGCCGCCGGCGCGGACGTGGTAATGCTGGGCTCGCTGCTGGCCGGCTGTGAAGAAAGCCCCGGCAGCACCGAGATATATCAGGGCCGTCAGTTCAAGGTATACCGCGGCATGGGCAGCATAGCCGCCATGGAGAGCGGCAGCAAGGACCGGTATTTCCAGACCGGCAGCCGCAAGCTCGTGCCCGAGGGCGTAGAGGGCCGCGTGCCATACAAGGGACATCTGAGCGACACCGTGTTCCAGCTTTTGGGCGGCCTCAGGAGCGGCATGGGCTACTGCGGCACCGCCACCATTCAGGAGCTTAAAGAAAGGGGACGCTTTGTCCGCATTACCGGCGCGGGGCTAAAGGAGAGCCACCCCCACGACGTACATATCACCAAAGAGGCGCCCAATTACAGCGCGAACGTATA
>CANRHW010000065.1 GCA_947630525.1 uncultured Clostridia bacterium
ATATGTCTACCCCGATTATAGTATAAAATCTCGGGTACACGCCCCGAGATTTTATGCTTTTTATCGAAAGGGAGTTCTCTTTCGAGCTTTCCCCATAGTAAATAGGGTTTGTCAGTAGTCTGAGACCGCTGACAAAGGTCAGCGGTCTTAGGTGGCCGTAAAATGTGTAGTGTAGGGACATAGTTTACACTAACTATGTAGGGTTACCCAATTTATTCCACGGTGATATTGACATGAGCTCGAGCCGCATATGGCTTGATAGGGATAATCCGGGAGCAGGCTCTCTATGTCATAAAAGCCTACCATATGCGGCACTCATGTCAATACCCTTTCGCGGCATAAAACATTTTTCGTTAGGGCCACTTTAGGGCTTTTGTAAACTATGTCCATGAATTAGTGTAAACTAAGTACATGAACAATTTGTAAACCATGTCAATATATACATAAAACGGTCCCCTAAAATTTTTCCCCGGGCAGCAGCCCTTGACGCATAGAGCGACAGCTCCCCCTGCGAATATAATGCTTTCACCGTGGGCTGGTATCAGATTTCTCGTCCCGGTAACGTTTTTCCCAGTCGGCATAAATCTTTTCAAGCAGAGCCAGTAGGGTTTGCTTTTCATCCTCATTAAGGCAGGAAAACATTTCCTCCCTGCGCCGCTTTTTCTCACGAGCGGCTTCGACGGCCTGCCGCCTGCCCTCCTCGGTAAGGCGCAAATCCGCCGTTCGGTGGTCGTCGGAATTGGTTTCCCTCACCAAAAGTCCGGCATTTTCCAGCTTCGATATAACCTCGCTGGCCGACCCGGGCTGTATGCCAAGGCGCAAGGTCAGCTCCCGCTGAGTTATGCTGCCCTCCTCGGTAAGAATTGACAATATTCTACGCTGGCCGCCCTTGCCCCCATGCATAAATCGCATGGTGTGGCCCAGCCCCCTAATATTGACCGCAAGTTTTTCGTTGATATCGGCGGCGGCAAAGCGCTCCTCATTCACTCTCATATGCTCGCCGTGGCAATGATTTTTCACTCCAATTCACCCTTTCATTCTCCTTTAGGTACCTTTATTATATCACATTTACTTTGTTTTGTCAAGACGCCGCAGAAAAATCGCTCTGTCCTATTCCCCGCCGACGACGAAAACTCGCCGTAAGCAAGCGGCGCTGGCGATATAAACCAAAAACACTCCGCAAACAATGTATAATATTGACAACTCCGTTTTTCCATGGTAGAATATCCTTGCAAACCAACAAAACCGCATTGTTATCTATTAATTTCACGGAGGTAAAATATGGGCAAAATTACCGTAAACGAAAATTCAATTCTGTATCAAATTAAAGATGAAACGCTGCTCATTGAGCCCTATGGCCCCGACTGCATAAGGGTAAGGGCCACAAGGCGCGGCCGGGTAAGCGATGAGAGCTGGACCCTGCTGCCGCCGGAAAGCTGCTCCCCGGAAATTGCCGGCGAAGACGACCGGGCGGAGATAAAGAACGGTCACGTTTCCGCCGAAATTTACAACGTATGGGGCGGATATCGTTTAGTATTCCGCCGGGACGGGAGCGAAATCATCCGCACACGCGAGGAGGGCGACCCAGTCCGCCGCTACGAGCACCGGGGCGGCGACTGCTATAAGATAACGGCCCTGTTCGACGCCAACGAGGGCGAACACATCTACGGGCTGGGCCAGGAGCAGCAGGACTTTTTCGACCGCAAGGGCTGCGCCGGAGAGCTGCTCCACTACAATACAAAATCCGCCCTGCCGGTCATTTATTCCTCACTGGGATATGGCTTTTTCTGGAACAATCCTTCCCCCGGCCGCTGGGAGTTCACCAACAATCACAGTCTATGGCAGGCGGACAGTGCGGCCCAGGCGGATTATCTGATTTTTGCCGGGGCAAACCCCGCCGAAACCATGAGGATATACTGCCGGCTCACGGGCTTTGCCCCGGAGATGCCTGAATGGGCGGCGGGCTTTTGGCAGTGCAAGCTCCGCTATGAAAGTCAGGACGACCTGCTGGAGGTGGCCCGTAAATACCATGAGCTGGGCGTGCCGGTGAACGCCATCGTCATTGACTATTTCCACTGGACCGAGCAGGGCAACTGGGAATTTGACCCTGAGCTTTGGCCCGATCCAAAGGGTATGTGCGACGAACTGAAAAGCTTGGGTATCCGTCCGGTAGTTTCCATTTGGCCCACGATAAATCCAAACAGCCGCAACTATTGGCCAATGAGCGAAGAAAATATGTTGGTTCGCACAGAAAACGGGCAATACGGTATCTTTGATTTTTACGGCCAGCAAACCTTCATTGACCCAACCAATCCCCGAACACGGGAATACGTGTGGGAGCAGATAAAAAAGACGTATTACTCCTACGGCATAAAGACCTTTTGGCTGGACGAGGCCGAGCCGGAGGTCCACCCGCAGCAATTTGGAAATCTGCGTTTTTACTTGGGCAACGGGGCGAACATGGCCATGCTTTATCCGTATTATTACGCCAAAACATTTTACGACGGTCTTAGGAGCGAAGGCGAAACGGAGATAGTTTCTCTGACCCGTGCCGCCTGGCCCGGCAGCCAAAAATTCGGGGCCATTGTCTGGAACGGCGACATTCCGTCCACCTTTGAAGCTTTGTACCAAAGCATAATTTCCGGCCTGTCAATGTCCATGTGCGGTATTCCTTGGTGGAACAGCGACATCGGCGGCTTCCACCAAGGCGATATTGAGAGCGATTACTTCCGCGAGCTGATTGTCCGCTGGTTCCAGTTCGGCCTGTTTTGTCCGGTCATGCGCCTGCACGGAGCCCGAAAGCGTATGACAAATCAAACGGATCGCCATCCCGGCGTCAAGGAGCGCAGCGGCGGCGACAACGAGATATGGTCCTTCGGCGAGGCAAATTTCCCGATCCTACGGGATCTCATATTCCTGCGCGAAAGGCTGAAGCCCTATATCTTAAAACAAATGAAGGCCGCGTCCACATCCGGCGCGCCTCTGATGAGGCCCATGTTCTACGATTTCCCAGAGGACGGGGAGTGCTACGGCCTGAGCGATCAATATATGTTCGGCCCGGACATACTTTTCGCTCCCATTTACCGTCAGGGTCAGACGGAGCGGCGGGCGTACCTGCCGGAGGGCAGATGGGTGCGCACCGCGGACGGCTCCGTCCATACGGGCGGGAAGTATGTGGACTGCAAGGCGGATATCAGCCAGTTTATAGCCTTTGTCCGCGAGGGCGCTGAGGTGCTGTCCGTATTTTAACTAAAAGGCAACGGGGCAAGTTTTTTACGGCGAAACTTGCCCCGCCTATTTTTGCCGGTTTATATATTCGGGAGTCAGCTCCGCGTCAAAAAATTATAAAAACTTACAATAATCTTACATCTTTCCAAAGTCATTGATTTTTTCTGCCGAAAATGATAAACTAAAAGCGGCGCAAGCACAAAGCCGCGAGGAGAGTTTTATATGTACAAGCTGCTGATAGTTGAAGACGACCAGAGCATTGCCGGGGCAATAAGCGACCTGGCCGAGGTCTGGGGCATCGAGGCCGCAACCGCCGAAAATCTGCGCGACGTGACCGGCGAATTTATTCGGCTGCGGCCCCACATAGTGCTGTTGGATATTGGACTGCCGTTTTATGACGGCTACCATTGGTGCGCCGAAATAAGAAAAATCTCCAAAACCCCAATAATTTTCATTTCCTCCGCTTCGGACAACATGAACATAGTTATGGCCGTGAATATGGGGGCCGACGACTTTATTGCCAAGCCTTTTGACGGCAGCGTGCTGATGGCGAAAATCCAGGCCCTGCTGCGCAGAACCTATGACTTTACTCTGGACGCGCCGGCAATAGCGCACCGGGGAGCGCTGCTGAGCACCGGCGACGGCAGCCTTATATACCGAGGCGAGAGCATACCCCTTTCAAAAAATGAATACCGCATTTTGCTGTGTCTTATGGAAAACAAGGGCCGCACCGTCAGCCGGGAGCGGCTCATGGAGCGGCTTTGGAAAACCCATCAGTTCGTGGACGAAAACACCCTGACCGTCAACATAAACCGGCTGCGCAAAAAGCTGGACGCCGCCGGGCTGGAAAACGTTATAACCACAAAAATCGGCGTTGGCTATTTGGTGGAGTGATAAATATGAAACTGTTTTTCGGATACATCCGCCAGCAGTGGGGCGTTCTGCTGGCATTTGGGCTGTTCGCCGTATTTTTTTGCACAAGCTTCTATTTTTACGGTCTGCCGGTAGAGGCGGCGTTATATCCGGCGCTGCTCTGCGCCTTAACAGGCGGTGTTTTTTTTGCGGCGGATTTTTACAGAGTATATCATAAGCACAGGGAGCTCCGCCGTCTGCAAAAGCTCAGCGCCGCAATGATAGGCGCTCTGCCCGAGCCGGACAACATAGCCGAGGCCGACTGCCAGGCGGTGATAATGAGCCTTATTGAAGAAGCCGCGCGGCTGGAGACCGAGGCCGATGCAAAATACAGGGATATGGCCGAATATTATACACTTTGGGTGCACCAGATAAAAACGCCGATAACCTCAATGCGCCTGACCTTGGACAAGGAGGACTCTCCCCTTTCGCGGAAGCTCTCCTCGGACCTGCTGCAAATTGAACAATACGTAGAAATGGTGCTCGCCTTTCTCCGGCTGAACTCAGAGTCGAGCGACTATGTTTTCAGAGAACACAGCCTTGACGAGATAATACGGCAGGCCGTGAGCAAATTTGCCGCCGAATTTATTGACCGCAGGATAAGCCTCGATTATACGTCTACGGAAAAGAAAATCGTCACCGACGACAAGTGGCTTTCTCTTGTTATTGAGCAGACGCTGTCCAACGCGCTAAAATACACGCAAGAGGGCAAAATCAAAATCTATGTGTCCGAGCCGACGACGCTCGTTATTGAAGATACCGGCATAGGCATCGACCCCGCCGACCTGCCCCGAGTTTTTGAAAAGGGCTATACCGGGTACAACGGCCGCACGGACAAACGGGCCAGCGGTCTGGGGCTGTACCTTTGCAAAAGAATCTGCGCCAAGCTGGGCGCGGAGATTTCCATTGCTTCGGAGCAGGGCAGGGGCACCAAGGTCCGCATCAATCTTGACCAGTACCGCCTCACAAGAGAATGACCTTACAAAACCGTAAGCCCAGGCAGGGGAAATGTAAGCCGGAAAAATGGCGAACATCTCCCCTTTGCGCTATAATATAGGCATAAATACTAACAGGAGGCGTTTATAATGAGTTTTTTGGAAGTGAACGGGCTGAAAAAGACCTATTCGACCCGACTGGGCGGGAACAAGGTCGAAGCCCTAAAAAACGTGACTTTCACCGTTGAAAAAGGCGAATATGTGGCCATAATGGGAGAGTCGGGCTCCGGCAAGACCACGCTGCTTAATATGCTGGCGGCTCTTGACCGGCCCACCGGCGGAACAATTCTGCTTGACGGCAGGGATATTTCGGCGATAAAGGAGTCGGCTTTGGCGGCCTTCCGCCGGGAAAATCTGGGCTTTGTGTTCCAGGAGTTCAACTTGTTGGACACTTTTACGGTAGAGGACAACATATATCTGCCGCTGGTGCTGGCAGGCAGGAGCTACGGTGAAATAAGCGTCCGGCTCACGCCCATAGCCGCAAGGCTTGGCATAAGTAATATTCTGAAAAAATATCCCTATGAAATATCCGGCGGACAAAAGCAGCGAGCCGCCGTGGCAAGGGCCATGATCACGGGGCCAAAGCTCATACTGGCCGACGAACCCACCGGCGCATTGGATTCCCGGGCGGCTGACGAGCTTTTGCGGCTTTTCGGCGAAGTCAACAGTTCGGGCCAAACCGTGCTTATGGTCACCCATTCCGTAAAGGCGGCCAGTTCGGCAAACCGAGTGCTGTTTATCAAGGACGGCGAGGTGTTCCATCAAATTTACAGGGGCGCGGACACCGACGAGCAGCTTTATCAAAAAATCAGCGACACCCTTACGCTGCTGACGACGGGAGGTATGCGCCAATGAAAGCGGGCTTTTATCCGAGGCTGGCCGCCGATGGCATCCGTAAAAACAAAAAGCTTTTTACGCCCTTTATCCTGACCTGCGTCGGCATGGTAATGATGTTTTATATCATTATGTATCTCGCGGTGGGCGACACTTTGGCCTCCACCTTTGGGGCCGAGACCCTGCGTCTGATATTTGACCTCGGCAGTTGGGTAATAACGGTCTTTTCGGGGATATTTCTGTTTTACACCAATTCTTTTCTCGTGCGCCGCAGGAAAAAGGAATTTGGCCTTTACAACATACTGGGCATGGGCAAAGGCAACATTGCCCGCATACTCTTCTGGGAAACCTTTATAATCGCCCTTATCTCCGTGGGCGCGGGGCTTGTCGGGGGAATAGCCTTTTCAAAAATGGCCGAGCTGGGAATGGCGAAGGTCACGCTTAACAAGGTCAGCTTTAAGCTTTCAATTTCACTGCTTGCGGTGAAAAGGACTGTCGAGGTATTCGGCGCAATATTCCTGCTGCTGCTTCTAAGTTCCATAAGCAGCGTGCAATTTTCGAGCGCAATATCGCTTATGCGCAGTGAAAACATAGGCGAAAAGCCGCCCAAGGCCAACTGGTTTGTCGGTGCGCTTGGAGTAGTCATTTTGGCGGCGGCTTACTGGCTGGCGGTTACCATACAGGACCCGATAACGGCGCTGCTCGTATTTTTCCTGGCGGTCATCATGGTAATAATAGGCACTTACATGATAATGATTGCGGGCTCGGTGACGTTTTGTCGGCTTTTGCAAAAAAACAAGGGGTATTACTATAAGCCCGGCCATTTCATTTCCGTATCGTCCATGGCCTACCGCATGAAGCGCAACGGCGCGGGGCTGGCCTCTATCTGCATACTCGCCACAATGGTGCTGGTTACCATGGCCTCAACGACCTGTCTATACTTCGGCGGCGAAAACTCCCTTAAATGCCGCTATCCCCGGGATATAAACATCAAACTCAACGTAACTGGCACATACGGCGCGACCGGCGATTTAGCGGGCCGCCTCGGCGCCGAGCTTGACGCCATGAATATAGGCCGTGAAAACGGCTATTGGTTCCGCGCGTTCAGCTTTTACGGATGTCTTAACGGCACGGTGGTCGAACCACGTACGTCAAATTTCGTATCTTTGGACGGTATTAAAAATATATACCTTATTTCGTTAGAGGATTACAACCGCGTAATGGGTGCCGGCGAAACTCTGGCCCCTGGGGAGGCCTTGCTGTATACCACGCACGGCGGTTACAAGGGCGACGCCATATCCTTTAAGGGCGGCAGCGCTTTTCGCATAAAAAAGCGGCTCAAAAACTTTCTCGAAGACGGCGAGACCGCCATGAACATGATCTCCAGCATCTACCTCGTGGTGCCGGACCCAAGCGACGCGTCAAAGGGTCTCGATGGGCTGGCCGACTTTAACGGCGATCGTTTGCTCCACAGCGACGTAATCTACAACTTCGACACCGGCAAGGAGCCGCGGGCGCAGACGGCGCTGATGGATCGTCTGACCGTGTATCTGCGGGACGGAGAGGTTAAAGAAAGGCTGGGCTTCAACTCCTTTTCTCTGGAAAACCGGGAACAGAACCGTCAGGACTTTTACGGCCTTTTCGGCTCCCTGTTCTATCTCGGCATAATACTGAGCCTTGTTTTCATTATCGCCGCCGTGCTGATAATCTATTATAAGCAGATATCCGAGGGCTACGAGGATCAGGCCCGCTTTGACATAATGCGCAGAGTGGGCATGACGAAACGCGAAATAAGGCGGAGCATTAACTCCCAGCTTTTGACGGTGTTTTTCCTCCCGCTGGGCTTTGCCGCCATGCACATGGCCTTTGCTTTCCCAATAATACAAAAACTGCTTTTGGCGTTTAACATGGACAATCTGCCGCTGTTCGCCGCCACTACGGGCATAAGCGCGCTCGTTTTCGCCTTATTCTACTTGGCGGTGTACAAGCTCACCTCAAACGCTTATTATGCCATAGTCAGCGGCGCGAAAGATTAATTACCCCCTCGGGCAAAGTGGCCTGACAACCTACGGCGCGTCACGAACGTCACGTTTTTATCGAGTTTTGTGTTGCATTTATCGAGATTTCATGGTATAATAAAGCCAAGGCTTTATTATACCTTTGATTTCATGCGCCGCCGAAATTTTCCTCGCCCAAAGGCTCGG
>CANRHW010000066.1 GCA_947630525.1 uncultured Clostridia bacterium
CCATTATCATCATGCCGGCTATAAATATTATCGTCGCCCAGTTTATGCCCACCGAAGCCTCCTCCGAAGCGCCGGGAGCGTACCAGAAATTGAGCTTGAATATGCCGCGGACATTTAACGTGCTTATTATGGCGCTTTCGCTCCGCATGCAAAGGCCGAACACTACCACGAGCGTCAGTAACGCGCATATCAGCGTTACTATGTGGCGCTCTATTTTTTCGGTAATGATAAGCAAAAACATCAATACAAAAATTATGACTGCCATTATTTGTGCTGCCATTGACCGTGCCTCCCGATAAAAAGCGAATAGTTAGGATTTTCGGCGCCTATGCCTAAATACTATACTAATCCTAATTAAAATCATCAATTCGCGGCGGGCCCTTTCGCGCCGTACAGCGTCTCGTCGAAGCTGACCTCATATCGCAAATTCTAATTTGCGAAAATTAGAATTTTGGCTCAATCGGTCGCTTCTCCTCTTCCCGCAAAAACAACAGAGTTGTTTTTGCGGGGCCCGAATCGCTTGCCAATACATACAGTATTGCCCGCGGCCTCTTCCTTGTCCGGCACAAAAAATCCTCGCCCCTCGGTTGACGCTTTTAATTGGGATTAGTATAAAATCCTACCATATTATATTACCGTCGACAAAATAATTCAATGGTAATAAGGCACAAAAAGCCAATTTTTGGCTTTTGTATATTTTATATTAAAGGTGACGCCGGGCGGGAACGTTCCGTTCCATCGTTCCCTTTGCGGACTGCCCTAATATTATTTAATATTTGAGCATGGCTTAACGCGGACCCGGCGGCACGCCGGCGGACTAATCGGAGACTTTTAACCCCTCTCCGTCGAACCAATAGAGGCGGCCCTCGTAGAGGAAGGGTTCGTTTATATCCCCGGCTTTCGGCTTAAAGCCAAGGTCAAGGAGCTCCTGCTCCTTGCCGCCGGGGGCGAACTCCGTTACCTTGCCGTCGGAATATACCGCGTAGACCTTGCCCTCCGATACAAAACCGGCCACGGGCAAGGCGTGGTCAAAGCTGTGCACCGTTTCGCCGTCCTTTTCCAGCCGCAAACCGCCGTCCATCACGAGGAAGCTAACTTCGTCGCCGCTCTCGTCGGCCTCTATGGCGCCTATTGTGCCCTCGGGCACGGCGCAGTCGAGCACAAGGCCGTCAAAGCGGTAGTGTATGCCGCCGTCAAATTTGGCTTTGTCCACATAAGGCCTGTTAAGGCGGAGGTATATGCCCGTCCCCGCCACGCCGATGCCGCTCACAATCGGAGTTTTTGCCGAAAAATCCCGCTGTATTTCATTGAAATAGGCGGCGGTGTAGTTCATGTCGGCAATATCCTGGATAACAAAAAGGTCGCTGTCGCGCCCGGCGTCGTTGGTCATATATCTGCCGACGAACTGAAGCCCCACGTCGCCGTTGGCGATGAGCTTTTCGGGCGAAAAGTCAGTGTAAATGAGCTCCGTCCCCCGGTCTATCCAGCGGAACTGGGCCTCGGCCAGAGCCTCTTTGTCAAAAACATATTCCAGCCGCTTGTCGCCGGACAGGGCGTAGCTCTGGAGCCCCCCGTCCGTAAGCAGATACAGGGTTCCCTGCCCGTCAAGAGCCATGGACTTGATGTTTTCCGCGGCAATGACCGTTTGCGCGGCGGGCGCGCCGATTTTAATGCGGCAGCCCGCTCCGGCCAGAGCGAGGGCAAAGACAAGCGCCAAAGCGGTAAATTTTTTTATATTCATAGTTATACCTCCAACATAACCGACTGGGGAGTGCGCGGCCCCGAGGCCCGCCTTTGAGTATTTTCCCCGGCCGGAGCGGAAATTATCGCGTTTTTTAGCTAATACCGCGCAAAGCTCCTCGGCGGCCCCTGCGCGGTATTGTTTTAAGACCGGTAATCGGCGTTGATGCTGACGTAATCGTGGGTCAGGTCGCAGCCCCAGGCCGTGGCGGTAAAATCGCCGGCCTTTACGTCGATCAGGGCGGTGACTTTGTCGGCGGAGAGAATGTGCTTGGCGGTTTCTTCGCTGTAGTCCGCGGCCACGCCGTTTTCAACAATGGTCAGACGGCCGTTTGGGCTGTCGAATATTATGTCAACCTTGTCGGGGTCAAAGCTCGCTCCGCTGTAGCCCATGGCGCAGAGTATACGGCCCCAGTTGGCGTCCCGCCCGTAGATCGCGGCCTTGGTCAGGCTGCTTGTGACCACGCTTTTGGCCAGAGTGCGGGCGCTGGTTTTGTCGGCGGCGCCCTTTACGGTGACCTCGAAAAGCTTGGTGGCGCCCTCGCCGTCCTCGGCTATGCGCATGGAAAGGAATTTGAGCATTTCATAGAGGGCGGAGCGCAGCGTCTCCCGGTCGGACGCGGTAATTGGGCCGTTGCCGGCCATGCCGTTGGCCAGCACGAGAACGGTGTCGTTAGTGCTGGTGTCGCCGTCCACGGATATCATGTTAAAGGTCTCGTCCGCAACTTCGGACAGCATTGCCTGGAGCTCCTCCTTGGGAACGGCGGCGTCGGTGCCGATAAAGCACAGCATGGTGCCAAGGTTTGGATGTATCATGCCGCTGCCTTTGCACATGCCGCCCATACGGCAGACCTTGCCGCCCAGCTCAAATTCAAGGGCATACTGCTTGGGCCGGGTGTCGGTGGTCATAATGGCCTCGGCTGCCAGGGCGGCGGCCTCGGGCGAGCTTTCAAGGGCGGGGACAAGGGCCCGCACGCCCTCTTCAATCTTATCCATCGGCAGGCGGCCGCCAATAACTCCGGTGGAGGCCACAAGCACCTCCTCGGCTTCAAGCCCCAGCAGAGACGCCGCCAAAGCGGCGGTGGACCTTGCGTCGCCGTCGCCCTGAGCGCCGGTACAGGCGTTGGCAAAGCCGGTGTTGACGACGACGGCCCCTACCTTTTTGCCGCTGGCGACAACCGCGCTGTCCCACTTGACGGGGGCGGCCTTGACCAGATTGCGGGTGAATACCCCCGCGACGGCGGCCTTTTCGTCGGTGCGTATCATGGCCATGTCCCTGTTGGTCTTGCCCGGCTTTATGCCGGCCCGCAGACCGTAGGCGGAAAAGCCCCGGGGGGCCGTTATGCCGCCGTCGATTATATTAATTTTTGCCATTTTATCTCCTCCAAAGCTGTCGGTAATGGGGCCCTATCAGTCCAAAAACCCTTTCGCCGCCAGGAGCTCCGCCATGAGCACGGCTCCGCCGGCCGCCCCTCTCAGGGTGTTGTGGCTGAGGCCGACAAATTTATAGTCGTACTGGCTGTCCTCCCGGAGACGGCCCACGCTTACGGCCATGCCGCCTTCAAGGTCGCGGTCGAGCCGGGCCTGGGGCCGGTCGTTTTCTTCAAAATAATGGATGAACTGCTTGGGCGCGTGGGGCAGACCGAGGGCCTGGGGTTCTCCGCTGAAAGCGGCCCAGTCGGCCTTTATCTGCTCTATGGTGGGCTTATTCTTAAACTTTACGAACACGGCGGCCGTGTGACCGTCGGAAACCGGCACCCGCAGGCACTGGGTGGTGATGGAAATATTGGATTCGTCAACGATTTTGCCGTCGACAACCTTGCCCCAGACCTTAAGCGGTTCAAGCTCGGACTTTTCCTCCTCGCCGCCGATGTAGGGGATAAGATTATCCACCATTTCGGGCCAGGTCTCGAAAGTCTTGCCCGCGCCGGAAATGGCCTGATAGGTAGTGGCCAGCACCTTTTCGACCCCGTATTTCAGCAGGGGGTGCAGGGCCGGAACGTAGCTCTGTATGGAGCAGTTGGATTTGACGGCGATAAAGCCGCGCTTTGTGCCGAGCCTGAGCCGCTGGGCGGCTATGACCTCGGTGTGCTCGGGATTTATCTCGGGGATTATCATGGGCACGTCGGGGGTGTGCCTATGGGCGGAGTTGTTGGACATTACGGGGCATTCCGCCTTGGCGTAGCGTTCTTCAAGAGCGCGTATTTCGTCCTTTTTCATATCCACCGCGCAAAAAACAAAGTCCACCATGGCGGCGATTTTTTCCACGTCGGCGGTTGCGTCCATAACGGTCATGCCGGCTATTTCGGCGGGGATGTCAGTTTTCATGGCCCACTTGGCGCCCACGGCGTCCTTGTAGGCCTTGCCCGCGCTGCGGGGAGACGCGGCCAACACGGTTATCTTGAACCAGGGGTGGTCGTGGAGCAGCGTGATGAACCGTTGACCCACCATGCCCGTGGCGCCGATTATACCAACTTTGTAAGAATCTTTCATTAAAAAAGTCTCCTTTTATATATAAATTATTTTGACGGCAATTTTATTGGCGGGGGCGGACCCCCCCGTCTGTGCGCCCGGGCGGCTCTTATGCCGCCGCAAACAGCCGGGCGCCAAAGTCTGCGGGCCGTTATTCCTTGTTTGCCAACATTGCCTCCAGCTCCGCGGCGGCCTGTTCGTGGTCCCGCACAAGGATGGTATTTATCCCCAGCTTTCGGGCGGCGGCCAAATTGGCCGGCAAATCGTCAAGGAACACCGCGTTTTCGGGGATTATGGAGTATTTTTCCATAAGATAGCGGTATATGTCCGGCCAGGGCTTTATCTTGTTTATCTGATACGAGACCACGGCCCCGTCCGCTCTTTTGAGAAAACGGAAATGGCCGCTGGCATAGCCGAACATGGTTCGCCCATAGTTGGAAAGAATGTAAATTTTGTAGCCGCGGGCTTTAAGCTCCGCCAGCCACCCGTCGGCAAAGTCGTATTCCTTTACGGAATACTGCCAGCGCGTGAATATTTCCCGTATTTCCTTTTCCAGCTGCGGGTCGTTGGCCACAAAGGCCGCGATCAACTCCTCGTCGGATTTTATGCCCAGGTCCACTTGGGGCCAGTCGGCGCTCATGAACACGGCCTTGGCTATACGCTCGTTTATTTCGCCGCCGTAACCGAAGCTCCGCACAAAACCGGCCCAATCAAAGGCCGCCAGCACGTTGCCTATGTCGAAGATCACAGTGTCTATACCCATTTTATCCTCCCAAGGTACGGTTTTTTCTGGCCCGGCGTGTGTAAAGCAGCGCAAAGACAACAGCGGCGGCAGTCAGCGCCGCTGTTATTCCAAGACCGAAGCCGGACGAATCGTAGAGCAAATCCAATGCCTGACCGGAACGCCCGTCTACAAAAAGCTGATGAAATTCGTCGGTACAGGCATAGAGCAGGCAGGACAAAAAGGCCAGCGCCGCCCCAAGGGGCAGCCGCTTCAAAGACGAGGCGAAGCGGCCGCTCCCGCGCACGGCGAGGAACCTTTCCCACCACAAAAAGCCCACCACGCCCAGCAGGGCGTACAGATAAAAATGGGCCCATTTACGGCCTTCCAGCCTAAATTTGGGGAGCCCTTTGTCTCCGCCGCCCAAAGATATGACCGGTATAAATACCTCCAGTCCATTGTCCTTAACTCCGTCCAAGACGGTCTTGCTTAGCTCGGTGGATTCTTCCGCAGGCTGCTGTGAAAAGCAGAATATTGTTACCATTATCCCAATGGCCATCACGCTGTAGACCAAAATCGGCAGCTGGCTCAGGCGCATCATTTTCATCTCATGTTCTCCCGTTTAAAATGATACTTATACTGCCCGAAAATTCCGTCAGATTATTCGTTTATTCCTTCGACATCATCAAATACTTCCTTGGCGGCGGCAACTTCGTTGAAGTAACCCAGTTGCTCCATGCGGTCATAAGTCAAATATGCCAGCAGCCGTGTGCCGTTGTCGTTAAGGTGCAAGCCGTCGCTCTTTAGCAGGCTGGGCGGGATACGCCCTTCGTCAATAGCGGCCTGATCCTCCTGCGTTATCTCCAGTTCCAAGCTGGGCAGCCCCTCGGTGCTCATGTATTCCCTTATGTTTAAAAACTTATCGCCGAACTCGCTGGAAAGCGTGTATTCCAAAAAGCTCATGCCCTCGCGGTTGCCGGTCGTGGGGCCGACCACCAGATACCTCTCGTTGGCGCCGATATAGCGGGAGGCCAAATCCTTGTAGGCCGCCGCGTCGGAAAGGTCCGTTTCCGCGCCCATGAATATGATAGGTATGTACTTGGAATACTTGTCGTCAACGTTTGGGGTGTTTGTGATGTTAATATACACGGTGGGGGAGTTACAGATATTGCTGCGAACGAGTGAATTGACGGTGGAGCGGAAATCCATTCCGCCGCCGCCGGTGTCAGACATAAGGCTGTCGCCGCAGAAAGCCATACCCGGCAGATATTCTTCCACCGCGTTTATGTAGTTCAGCCGGGCCTCCTCGCGGCGGGCCTCATACTCTTCCTTTTCTCTTTCCCGCTGCTGGCGCAGCTTTTCCTGTTCGGGTATAACGCGGGCATAAACTTCCATCATTTCGGCCTGATGCCGGCGCTCGTAAATATACGTTCCCACTATTGACGCCGCAAAGATTATGCAAAGAGCGATGGCGATTGCATTTTTGCCGTTTTTCATAATATTGTTCCTCCGGTTAATTTTTTATCTTTTTAAATTATAGCATTGAGCGGAGCTTTTGTCAATATGCCAGCTCAGTTCATTACGGCTTCGATATCGTCTATTGAGCGCGGTGTGACGATCGAAAGATTTTCGCAGCCGTCCTCGGTGACAAGGCAGTTGTCCTCCAGGCGGAAGCCTATGCCCCAGTCCTCGCAGTAGATACCCACGTCTACGCAGAAAACCATCCCCGGGGCTATGGGCATATCGGGCGGGCAGTTGACAACGTCGTGAGTGTCGTAGCCCACGTGGTGTGCGCCGCCGTGCCAGATGTACTTGCCTACGTCCTCCAGCCTGTCGCAGAGCCCCAGTTCTTTCAGTTGGCCGAAGTTGTACCTGCGGACGGTGGCGTCGACCTCGCCCATGAGCATACCGGGCTTGATGATGCTGAACATATAATTTGAGGTGTTGTATGCGCACTGGTAAAGCAGCCGCTGTTTTTCGCTGTACTTGCCGTTCACCGGCCATCCGCGGGAAACGTCGGTGCCGACGTTGTCCCAAACGGCGCCCACGTCGTTAAGCACCATATCGCCGTCCATGGCCTGGCCGCGGTAGTCGTAGTAGTGTATGCAGAAGTTGTTTTTCCCCGCGCAGATTATCGATGGGAACATCGGGCTCAAAACGCCGTGCTGGGCAAGGGTGTAATCCCAGACCGCCTTGTACTGATACTCGTACATACCGGGCTTAGAGGCCTTCATCATTGCCGTTATACCCTCGGCCGTTATTGCTTCGGCCTTGCGCATGGCCTCGATCTCACAGGGCTTTTTGATTGTGCGCAGGGTGCGGATGTGGGGGTTGAGGTTGCCTATCTGTAAAAAGGGATACAGCCGGGCCGCCTCCCTCGCTTGGCGGTAAGCCGGGCTGGGCGCCTCGTCGGGGGTAAGCTTGTGAAGATCCAAGTACAGGTGGGCGTAGCCGCCGCTTTCGGCCAGCTTCTTCAGGTCGGCCGGGAAGCTTTCAACATAGCGGCAGTCGCTTATGCCGGATTTTTCCAGCACCTCGTCGGCCTTGATGCGCGCGCCGGTCCAGCGCTCGGCGATCAGGTCCGGGGGCAGTATGTAAAGCGTTTCGCTCACGCCGCCCTCATCTATCCTCGCCATCAGGACGAGCCCCTGTTTTTCCACGCCGGTGAAGTAAACGAAGCTGCGGTCGGCGAAAAAGGGATAATATTCGTCCGCCGTCTTGCGGGGCGCCGCGCCGCTGAAAAGCAGGGCTATACTGCCTTTGGGCAATCTTTTGTACAGGCTCTGCCGGTTTTCGATATGAAAAGTTCTGTCCATAAATAATTCCTCCGGTCACGGGCTTTTTACCCGCAAGTATTCTATCTTCATATTATACAATAAAATTTTCCTTTTGTAAAGAGAAAAATTTTTATTTCAGGTATGGACTTAAAAGAAAATTTGTGATATAATCAGGATGTCGATAAAATTATGAGCCGCGCGGGGCGGGCGCCGCCAGCCGCCGCATGATTTCGGAACGCTCATAACTGTAAACGCGGATGTGATGGAACTGGCAGACATGCAAGATTTAGGTTCTTGTGTCTTTGACGTGCAGGTTCAAGTCCTGTCATCCGCACCACGGCGTCGGAACAAGCTTCGCTACGCTTGTTCCGATTTTCTTTTTGAAAATCGGAACGTGGCTCGCTCCGCTGTTCCTCCTTTTCCCCACAAAGCCTGCGGCTTTGC
>CANRHW010000067.1 GCA_947630525.1 uncultured Clostridia bacterium
AGAAAGCCGACGACGCAGCTAAGGCTGTTATCGACAAGTTTGTTGAGACCAAGGAGGACGGCAAGGCCAACAAGGTTGCCACCGCCGAGCTCATCGAAACGCTTGCCAAGATGAACACCCCCGAGGCTCAGGAGATACTCAAAGAGAAGGATTACCTCAGCAAGAAGTCCGTCTGGATCTTCGGCGGCGACGGCTGGGCTTACGATATCGGTTTCGGCGGTCTGGATCATGTACTGGCCAGCGGCGAGGATGTAAACGTTCTAGTATTCGATACCGAGGTTTATTCCAACACCGGCGGACAGTCCTCCAAGGCTACCCCCACCGGCGCTATCGCCAAGTTTGCGGCTGCCGGTAAGTCTGTTAAGAAAAAGGACCTTGCCGCTATCGCGATGAGCTACGGCTATGTATACGTAGCTCAGGTTGCTCAGGGCGCCGACAACAATCAGTGCATGAAGGCCTTTGTCGAGGCCGGCAGCTATAACGGCCCCTCTATCATCATCGCTTACGCCCCCTGCATCAACCACGGTATCAAGGGCGGCATGAGCATTGCTCAGACCGAAGAAAAGCGTGCGGTAGAGGCCGGTTACTGGCATCTGTTCCGTTACGATCCCAGACTTGCCGCGGAAGGCAAGAATCCCTTCCAGCTCGATTCCAAGGAGCCCAAGGAGAGCTATGAGCAGTTTATAATGAACGAGGTTCGTTATAACTCCCTCGCCCGCAGCAATCCTGACCGCGCTAAGGACCTCTTTGCCAAGGCTGAGGCTTCGGCCAAGGAGAAGTATGCTCACCTGGTAGAGCTTGCGAAATAATCAGGAAGTATTTATAAAAAATGAACCGCCCCGGCGGTTCATTTTTTACTTAATCTTTTATTTTGTTGGCTCGTTCACAAATCAAAACGGCCAGCAGGGCGCACAACACGCCAAGGATCGCTCCGGCCAGCACGTCCGTTGGGAAATGGACATACAGATACAGCCGGCTGAAGCTTACCAGCAGCGCCGCCGGGAAAGCCGCCCAGCCCCACCTTTTATCATGTAAAGTCATGGCGGTTGCGGCGGCAAAGGCGGTCACCGCATGGGACGACGGGAAGGACCACCGGCCCATAGGCGGTGAAATAGGCAGATTTCCCGCTGTCAGCAGCGCCTGCGGATAGTTAAAGGGCCGCGGACGCATAACTATATTTTTGAGTATCAGCGTGCCGAACAATTGCCCAAGCAGCATGGCCGCCAATATCACAACGCCGCTGCGCCGCGTCCGCCGGCGGCAGAGCAAAACCGCGGCCGGGACGACCCATATAAGCGCCGAACTGCCAAGGTAGGTTATAAAAATCATTATCCTATCCAACACCGGGCCCCTTACCGACTGAATGGCGTTAAGGATATAAAAGTCAAAATTTGTCAGCATGGCTTTTCTCCCCGAACAACGCGGTCGTTGCCGCCATAATCCTTTTTTACGGTTATATTTACAAAGCCCGCCGCTTTAAGCAGCGCCGGCACGGCCTCGCCCTGATCCCAGCCTATCTCATATACCAGAGTACCGCCCGGCGCAAGGGAAGCATAGGCCTTTGGCGTTATCACCCGATAAAAGTCAAGCCCATCTCCGCCGCCGTCCAAAGCCAGCCGGGGCTCCGTCTTGGCGACCTCCAGGGTATCCGTCAGCTCAGAGGGGATATATGGTGGATTGCATACTATAATGTCGAAGCCCTCCGGCAGAGACTCTGTCAAAACGTCAAGCCGGAATATATCCGTCCTGTCCGCAAGGCCGTGGAGGGCGGCGTTTTCCCGCGTCATATCTATGGCGCCGGCGTCAACGTCGCAGAGGGTTACCCTCGCCCCATTGATAAAAAGGGCCAAACTGAGCCCAATACAGCCGCTACCGCAGCAAAGGTCAAGTATGGCGGGCGAAGGAATTTTGTTTGACTCGATTATATGCTCGACAACGGTCTCAGTGTCGGGCCGGGGTATAAGGCAATGATTGTTCAGACGGAACGTATATCCCATAAATTCCTTTTCGCCAACTATATAGGCAACCGGCTCCCCCACCGCGCGGCGGGCGATATAGCTTTCAAAGCGGCGCTCTTCTTCGCCGGTAAGAGGCCGGCGAAGAGCCTCGGGCCTTTCCCCCGTCGCATAGGAAAGAAGCACCCTTGCATCGAGCAGGGGTGTTTCCGAATTGGTCAGCCGCCGGGTCGCGTCGCTTATTACCATTTGTCGTCCTCTTTGTTGCCGGTGAGCACCGCGGACATAGACGCAATGGCCACTTCAAGCTGAAAATCGTCAGGCTCACGGGTGGTTATTTTTTGCAGCCACATGCCAGGCTTGGAAATCAGGCATACGATCTTGTTTTGGCTACGGCCCGCCCAGCGTATTATTTCATAGGACAGACCCGCCACAACGGGCAGCAGCAGCAGCCGCAGAAAAATGCGCATAAACATATTGTCCCAAGATACAAAGGAAAAGACAATTATGCTGATTATCATTACAAACACAAGGAAGCTTGTGCCGCACCGGGGATGCAGTCGGCCCATTTTGCGGGCGTTTTCGACCGTCAAGGGCAACCCCGCCTCATAGCAGAATATGGTCTTGTGCTCGGCCCCGTGATACTGGAACACACGCTTTATCTCCTCCATACGGGATACCAGCAGGATATACGCCAGAAAAATGCCAATGCGTATGAGCCCCTCCACAAGTGTCAAGATTACCTTTTGCCCTATGACCTTGCGTAAAAGGCCGGTCACAAGATTTGGGAGTATAAAGAACAGGCCGATGGAAAACACCAGCGATACGGCCACGGAAAAATAAATTACATAGTCCTTCATCTTGCTGCCAAGCTTTTCGGTCAGCCATTTGTCAAACTTCGAGGGCTCCTCCTCCCCATCGTCCTCAATGTCAAAAAATTCCGCGCTCCACATCAAGGCCCTCATACTGCATATCAGAGAGTCAAAAAATGCGAATACTCCTCTTAAAATCGGGATTTTATTGACATGGTACTTGGTGACGAGGCTGCTTATGGGGCGCTTGTCTACAATTATTTCACCGTCAGGCTTACGCACGGCGGAGGCTATCTCCTTCGGCCCGCGCATCATTACGCCCTCCATAATGGCGCTGCCGCCTATGGAGGTTATGTGCTGGCCGTTATTTTTTTCTGAGTTTTTTTCTTTCATGTAATCAGTCCTCTCTACCATATTATGATAACATATCCGGCGGAATTTTGCAATAGAGTTAATAAAAAATTCACCATTTTTTGCGCCGGGAATATTTTATTAACAGGGGGTGGGCCGGTGCGGCTTTTTATGGCGGAAAGCTTCGACAGGAAAAACGGGCCCCTGAGCCGTTTAAAAAGGGTCATGCTTTTCCTGCTGCTGGTATGCGGCGCACTAATGCTCGCCGCGGGAGTGATATTTGTTCGCGCCCTGCCCAGAATGGAAAGGATAGTCGCAAGCTCCGCCCGCACAAAAGCCAGCGCGGAAATCGACGAAGCCGTGATCAGCTATATGGAGACCAACTCCCTAACCTACGGCAGCCTTGTAAATATGCATTACGATGAAAACGGCGCCGTAACCTCCGTAACGGCCGACACGGCCGGCATCGACGCGGTCATTGCCCGCATGGACGACGAAATAGGCTGCGAGCTGGAGGAAAAGCTGATGGAAACGTCAATCCCGCTTAACGTGCTCCTGGGCATTGATATTTTCGCAGGGGCGGGCCCGTGGATCGACGTGCACTTTTTCCCAATTAATATTGTAAACGTCGCCACGCGCCACGAATTTATTTCCCAGGGAATAAATCAGACCCTGCACACCATTTATCTCGACATCACGGTGGATATCGAGGTTCTGCTGCCATTAAAAAACCGGGTAGAAAAGGTGGACGCCACTATCCCCATCGGCCAGACCCTGATCGTGGGCAGCGTGCCGCAGACCTATGTCGAACGATAATATGCTTATAGATTTACAATTCAGCAATCAAGCGGTACATGGAATATAGCAAAAATCAACAATAATTTTTATTAAATTTGCATAATTTTCTAAATATATGTGGTTGACTATTTTGTTAAAACGTAGTAAAATATAACTATACTTTTTTGGAAAACATTTTAAATGAATTAAAGGAGCATTTGACATGGTATCTAAAGAGATAGTTGTTCAAAATCAGGTTGGACTTCACGCCCGTCCCGCGACATTTTTTATCCAAAAGGCAACTGAATTTAAGTCCTCGATTTGGGTAACCAAAGATGACCGCAGGATAAACGCAAAAAGCCTTCTCGGCGTGCTTTCCCTTGGAGTTACAAGGGGGACCACTATCACTGTGACCGCGGAGGGTCCGGACGAGCAGGAGGCTGTTGACGCGCTGGACGCCCTTATCGCCTCCAACTTTGCCGACTGAGGATATTCGTGTTAAAAATAAAGGGCTGTTCGCAAGAATGGTCCTTTTGTGTCAATGCTTATTTAAAATATACATAAAAGAAAGGAGTGGTTTCATGGACGCAGGTAATCCTGGCGCCGCAGGGCGAGGTTTGGCAGTCCATGAGACTGCCCTGCCATAGCTTTTACGACGCCTCCTTTACTATTTTACATATTGTAAGGAGGTATTTTTATGCCCGAGGAATTTTCCGCCGTTTTAAGCACTATTACCGCACTGCTGGATGCCAAACGCTATGCCTCTATCAAAGATGTGTTGGGTACGCTGAAACCGGCCGACGTGGCGGCGATGTTTGACGAGCTCGGCCCGGAAAAGCTTTCCGTGCTGTTCCGCCTCCTCCCCAAGGAGCAGGCGGCGGAGACCTTTGTTGAAATGGACGAGGACGCCCAGGAGCTGCTGATACGGTCTTTCAGCGACAGCGAGCTGAAAGCCGTGCTCGACGAGATGTATGTGGACGACGCGGTTGACCTTATCGAGGAGATGCCCGCCAATGTCGTCAAGCGTATTCTCCGTCAGGCCGACCCCGAAACGAGGAAGTCTATCAATGAAATACTAAAGTATCCCGAGGACAGCGCCGGCAGCATCATGACCACCGAATATGTGTCGCTGCGCCCAAAAATGACCATAGGCGAGGCCATAAAGCGCATACGCCGCGTAGGCGTGGACAAAGAAACGATCAACAACTGCTTTGTCACTGACGAAAGCAGGCTGCTCCTCGGTCAAATAACAATCCAGGACATAATATTGGCCGACGAGGAGGAGCTCGTTGGCGACATTATGGATCAAAACGTCATATATGCCGAGACCGTTGAGGACAGAGAACCTGTGGCGCAGAGCTTTTCAAAATACGACCTGCTGGTAATGCCGGTGGTCGATGAGGAAAAACGCCTGGTGGGCATCGTGACTTTCGACGATGTTATGGACGTATTGCAGGAGGAGACCACCGAGGATATCGAAAAGATGGCCGCTATCGTGCCCGTGGATCGTCCATATCTAAAGACCGGCGTGTTTGAAACCTTCAAAAGCCGTATACCGTGGCTTTTGCTGTTGATGATATCGGCCACTTTCACAGGTATAATCATAACGTCCTTTGAGGACGCATTGGCGGCGCAGATGGCGCTTAGCGCCTTTATCCCAATGCTGATGGACACCGGCGGCAACTGCGGCAGTCAGGCCAGCGTAACTATAATACGCGGCATTTCATTGGGCGAGATTGAGTTTGGGGATCTGCCAAAGGTAATGTGGAAGGAACTGCGGGTGGCGGCTGTTTGCAGCATTGTGCTTGCCGCGGCTAATTTTGCGAAGATAATGCTGTTCGACAGGCTGCTCCTTGGCAACAGCGACCTAACCTTGACGGTTGCGGCGGTTATCTGCTTAACGCTGGTATTCACCGTCTGCGTGGCAAAGCTGGTTGGCTGCACTCTGCCTATGCTGGCAAAAAAGCTGGGCTTCGACCCGGCCGTAATGGCAAGCCCGTTTATAACGACAATAGTGGATGCAATTTCCCTTGTGATTTATTTCCAATTCGCCAAGTTAATTTTGAAAATATAAAACCATTTAAATGCAGAAAATTCGCCCTTACGGACGAATTTTCTCGTTTTAACGCTTTTGTTCAACGAACAAAAGCTACCCCCGGCGGCGTCAAAAGATGCGGCCATTTTTTTAACATTGGAATAGGTTTTTCCATTTTCAAGCGAATTAATATATGAAAACGTTTTCAAAGCAGGTGATAAGCTTGTGTAAGGATCAAGAATTGGCGGCGAGGGTCGCAAAGGGCGACGAAAAAGCCTTCTGCCAGCTCATAGAAAATTACGGCGGCCTGATAAAAGCTATCTCGGACTACCATCTGAAGTACACAATGTACGCCGAAGACTGTGTGAACGACTGCCTCTTTGCCATTTGGAAAAACATCGGGCGCTGGGACAGTAATAAAAACACTCTGAAAAACTGGATAGCCGCGGTTTGCAAATACAAATGCATCGACTATCTGCGCCGCCACTACAGGGATGGCTGCCTGCGCAGTCTCACCGAAGCGCCGGTCGAAAATGACGCCATGGACATAAAAGAACTGGCGGAGGAGCTGCTCGACGGTCTGAGCCCCTCCGACCGCAAACTTTTTTACGATCACTATATATGCGGCGAAGCCGTGGTCGATCTGGCCGCCCGCTATGGCGACCGTGCCGACCGGCTATATAACCGGCTCTCCGTAGGCCGAAAAAAATTGCGCAATTTATTTAAGGAGCGTGGCGATCTATGAAAAACGCATACGATTACCTAAACGACACAAAGCTCGACCTCTCGATGTACGACGGGGCCGAGCTGAGCGAAAAGGAGTTAAAATCAATGAAAGAAAAATTTTTCAAGAAAAAAAGACCGCTGTGGCAAAAGGCGGTCGCCCTGGCCGCCTGCGCGGCGATGGTGGCGGCCTTTACTCAGACGGCCTTTGCCAAGGAGCTTTGGTACAAGCTCGTTTTAAAGGTCTCGACCGGCAGGAACTCTTTTTATTCCTATGAGGTCAACGAGGACGAGGCGCCCGCGCTGATTTTTGACGCGGAGGGAAATCCCATCTCCAACGACGCCGAATTTGACGAAAATATGACCTACTACGACGCCGACGGTAACGTGATAACCGACATGGAGGCCTATCTTCGGGAAAAAGTAGAAGAACTGTTCCCCGGCGAGGGTTCAAAGATCAGGGTTACGCTGACTCACCGGCCCGACACGGATGAGCTAACCTTCCTCGAGGGCGAAGGCTATACCGTTGTGCGCGGCGACGACGCCCTGGATAAGGCGGCCAAGGACATGATGTTCGATCCCATTACGCCCGAAAAGCTGCCCGAGGGATATTCCCTTGCGGGGGCGGCTTACTTCCCCACAAGCGGAAAGTATCTGACGCTTGTTTACGCCAATGACGAGGGCAGGGAGCTGGTAGTGTTCGAGCGGTATCTTGACGATGAAACGGCCTTCGCCTCCGGGACGGACGGCGTCGTTGAGGAGACCGAAATCAACGGCCACGTTGCCGCCCTGTCAAACGGCACGACTCTCGACTGGGAGGACGGCGATGTTGCCATAGGTCTGCACACCAACGGCAATCTTGAAAGAGACCAGATAATGGAGATGGCTGAAAGCTTCAAATAACATGACGGATGACAACTTAACGGTTAACGAGGGCAAGGAGGAGCTGCGCACCGTCCGGGGCGTGACCTATGGCCGATATGCTGTGCGTATGCCCGTGGCGGTCAGCGGCGACGACCCGGCGGCTATGGCCGAAAAGTGGGTTCTCCCCCACCTTGAGCCCGGCGACACGGTGTTTTTTTCCGAAAAAATGATTGCCTGCACCCAGGGCCGGGCCATACCCGTGGCGGAAATCAAGCCCCGGCGGCTGGCGGTGTTCCTCAGCTCAAAGGTGTACAAAAACCCCGGCGGCATAGGGCTCGCCATGCCGGAAACAATGGAAATGGCTCTGCGGGAATGCGGCGCGGCGCGGATACTTTTTGCGGCGGCCTGTCACTGCGTAGGGCGGCTGTTCGGCAGGCGGGGCTGGTTTTACATTGTGGCTGGCCGCAAGGCCGCGTCGATAGACGGGCCCTGTCATTACACGATACCGCCCTACAACAGATGCGTGGTTCTGGGCCCTGAAAGGCCGGACGAAACAGCGAAAGAAATTTCCGCCGTTCTGGACGGGGCGAGGGTGCTAATAGTTGACATAAACGACCTGGGCGGCGAGATACT
>CANRHW010000068.1 GCA_947630525.1 uncultured Clostridia bacterium
GGGCGCGCAGACACTTCGCATAGCTCATTCCGTTGCCGTCGCCAAACATGATGTCAAGAAAAAGCAGGTCGTAACGGCTGCCGCCGGAAAGCGAGGCGTCGAGCGACTGTATGTCGTTGAATGAGGCAATGGCGCACTCTATGTTTCTGTCGGCGAAAACGCCGTACAAAGTTTTCCCAAGCAGCGAGCAAAAATTTTTGTCGTCGTCGCATATAGCAAGTCTGTACATCTTATCCCATCCCCCATCGTTATGCGGATTACACGGACAGTGTACCACAAAAAAGTGAAAAATCAATATTTAAAAAGCTAATTTTTTACAAAAAATTCCGCAGTTTGCACGGCGCCGCCGCCTCGTTTTCTTTTTTAGCGCTTTATATCATGTCGGTAAATCCGGTCTGGTCAAAGATTGTCTGAACCGTTTCGTTTTGTCCCGTGACGGTCAGGTTGCCGTTTCCTACCTGCTTAATCATAATGAGCAGCACGCGCAGTCCCGCGGACGAAATATACGCGAGCTCAGACGCGTCAACGGCGATTTTCTCAACCTTTTCTTTCGCTGTCGTTTTCTCGTAAACCGCCAAAAGCTCCGGCGCGGTTATGGAGTCAAGTCTGCCGCGCAGCTTGATTTCCATTGTGCCGCCGTGGGCGTTGGCCGTCACGCCGAAGGAGTCGCTTTCATAGGTCTCCTCGGTTTCTTTGAAGTTTTCGTCGGGCGTGATAATCCATATGTGTACGCTTTCAAGCGACTTTATATACTCCGCCTTCGCTTCGTCGGAATAGCCCGCGAGGCATCCAATCTCCGTCACATAATCCGACATAGGTACGATTTCCCATTTTAAGCCGACGGAGCGCAGGAAGTCCGTTACCGTTTTCATGCTGTTTTCGTAATCGTACGCAAGCACGGTCATGTTCTGCACTTCTAACTTTGTGTCCGACTGCTCGGCGAACACATCCATCGTCTTTACCAAATCCTCAAACGCGGCTTTGCCGTGAACAGCTTTCATCGCCGCCATAAACAGCGGGTTAACGTCAGGGTCGGAGGTTATCCATTGCCCGCCGAACTCCTTGAGCAGGCGGCGGATATTCGTGCAAAGCTCCGTAAGCTCCGAATTGTTAAAATATGTGAGCAGTCCGTCGCATATTATTGAAATTTCGCCGTCAACCGAGTTGAGCGCGTCGCGCATCGAGCGGTAATTAGTCCCGTCGGCGGCGTGAAATTCCCTGTTCTTTATCCCTCGCTCGGCGCACATCTCACCGATGACCGTCCCAATTTCATCCGTTACGATGGGCAAATCGCAGCCTATGTAATGCATATCCTTAAATGTCTCGTTCAGTGCGCGGGGCGTATAGCCGCAAGCAATTTCGACAATGGTGCTGTTTTTATAATTGCCCAAAATTTTGTTTGTTGAAAGGTAGCGCGTTTCCACCACCAATGTCAGGTCAAGGCTGAGCGCAACTTCCTGCTTACCTCCCCCGAGCCAAGAAGCGAGTCGGCGTCTACGCCGAATTTTTTAGCCAATATCGGCGCGTCCTTATCGCCCGCGATGCAAAAATGCGGCAGCACCGACTTCGCCGTATTGAATATCGGATTTGTCTGCTCCCGTAGGTCTTTCTTTTCTTCCATTTCAGGTTTCCTCCCTATAATATTTGTTGTGTACATTGTACCTCTTTTTGCACCGTTTTACAATACTTTGGCACAAAATGTATGTACGGTGACATGAATTGTAGGTACCTATGCAAATAAATATCGGGGGCTGAATAGTGAAACAAATACGTCAATTTGGCGTCACTTTTGCCGCATCGTCTGTAGGGGGAATTTAAGCGCGGTTATTTGCCTTCCCTGTTTTTTTGCCATTTTCATTGACAGTTTGGCCAGTCTATGCTATAATTGAAGAAAAAACTGGAGATGCTACAGCTTTGAACAGCAAGGTTTACGAAATAATACTGGACGTTGACGGCACCCTATGGGATACCACCGACCTCTGTGCACGAGCTTGGAATGCCGCCATAAGGGACAATTCCGATATTGAGCCCGGTCTGACCGCCGACAGGCTCAAAACCCTGTTCGGCAAGCCCATGGACGTCATTTTTGCAGCGCTTTTCCCCGATGTAAGCCCGGAAGAGCGCGGCCGCCTGGCGGAAAAGTGTTGCGAATATGAGGCGAGATTTCTTGAAAACGAAAAAGTGCCTCTTTTTGAGGGCGTTGAAAAGACGGCCAAGCGGCTGTCGGAAATAACGAGGCTTTACATCGTGAGCAACTGCCAGCAGGGATATATCGAGGCGTTTTTGAAAAACAGCGGGCTTGGGCCCTACGTGTCCGGCTTTATGTGCTATGGGGACACGCTTTTGCCAAAGGCGGGAACCATGGGCAGGCTCATTGAAAAATACGGGCTGCAAACCCCTATCTATGTGGGCGACACCCGGGGCGACGCCGAGGCCTGCCGCCAAGCCGGAGTGCCATTTGTGTACGCGGCCTACGGCTTTGACGAAGTAGACGAATACTGGCGCAGGATAGACAGTTTTTCACAGCTTGAAAAATTATATTAATAGCCCGGCGCGATTTTTTGCCCGGCGGTGCAGCAAACCGCCGGGCTCGTTCGTTTTATTAGTGTATCGATACAAAAAACACAGGAGGCTACGCAAATGAACTGTGAGGACCGGGAATATTTTTCCGCCGCGTATGAAAAGTACGCGGACACGGTGTTCCGTCTGGGACTGGTATGGCTGAACGACCGGGCCGACGCCGAAGACATGACGGCCGATCTGTTCGTAAAGCTGATGTCCCGTCCGCGGCCGGACTTTTCCGGCGAGGAACACGAAAAGGCCTTTATGCTGCGCTCGGCCATAAACCTTTGCAAAGACCGGCTGCGCCGGCGGAAATTCACCGCGGGGAGCTACGACGACGGTATTATGGCCTATATGGAAACTTCGGAGGAAATAAACCTCATGGAGGAAATACTGGCCCTGCCGCCAAAATACCGGGCGGTGATATACCTTCATTACTGTCAGGGCTATTCCACCGGCGAAACGGCAAAGCTGCTCGGTCTCCGCGAGGGAACCGTCCGCAGCCAGCTTTCCCGGGGACGGGAAAAGCTGCGTTCTCAGCTTAACGAGGGAGGTTTCAACTGTGTATAAGGATATGTTTGAAAAAATAACCGTGAACGACGAGCTAAAACAAAAAATCGAAGAAAGGATTGATGCTAAAATGAAAAACAAAAAAAGTGCCGGCCTTAAAGCGGCCGTTCTGGCGGCCTGTTTGGTAATGGTATTATCCGTGGGGGCTTTCGCGGCCTACCGCTATCTTTCCGCAAGCCAAGCCGCAAAAGAGCTGGGTGACAACAAGCTGGCCCTCAGCTTTGAAAACGGTCAGGAAATGAACGTCGCCGCCGAGGACGAGCCTTACCGAGCCACTCTGCTGGGCGTATGCTCCGGCGAAAATCTCAGCGATTTCAGCAATTCCGCCGACGAGATATCCCCCGAGCGCACCTATGCGGTGCTGGCCGTTGAACGCACCGACGGTAAGGAGATGACCTACGATGACCGTATTATGGCGTCCCCCCTTATACAGGGACTTGACCCCATGGCATTTAACGTGTTCACACTGAACGGCGGCGCCGCATATGACATTATAGACGGAGTGCTTTATCACATTATCGAGTGCGACAGCATTGAATGCTTGGCTGACCGGCAGCTTTACATGGCCGTTTATCAGGGCATAGCACCCAACTCCGCCTACTCCATGGACGCGGCCACCGGTGAAATCACGCCTAAGGCCGATTATGACGGAGCAAATATGCTCATAAAGCTGGAGCTTGACCCCGCCAAGGCCGACTCCGCAAAGGCTCGGGCCCTAATCGAGCGCATAAATAAAGAAATGGGCCGAGGCGAGAACGCGGACGGGGCCGACGAGTGATTTTCGTTCGTAGCTCAGGGGCATAAAAACATAGAAAACCCGCCGTTTTACATAAAACGGCGGGTTTTCTTCATTATTCTATTCGCCGTCGCCCATGGCCTGCATTTCCAGATATTCGCTGCGGCTCATAAGCACGGCGCGGGGCTTGCTGCCCTCGTGGGGGCCGATTATGCCGCGCTCCTCAAGCTGGTCGATTAGCCTGCCCGCGCGGGCATAGCCAACCTTGAGCCGCCTTTGAAGAAGGCTGGCGCTGGCCTGACCGGCCTCAACTACCGCCTGTATGGCCGCCGGGAGCATCTCGTCGGCATCGCCGCTGTCCTCCTCCCGCTGGTCCTGACCGCCTTCGGCTCCGCGCTCGATGTGTTCCATTATGTCCTCGTCATATTTGGCGCTGAAATCCTGCTTGATATATTCGACAATGGCCTCGGTCTCGGCGTCGGACACAAAAGCGCCCTGAATGCGTATCGGGCTGTTGGCGCCCATGGGCAGGAACAGCATATCGCCCCTGCCCAAAAGCTTTTCGGCCCCGCCCATATCAAGTATGGTGCGGCTGTCTATCTGGTTGGAAACCGCAAAAGCGATGCGGCTGGGCACATTGGCCTTGATAAGGCCGGTGATAACGTCTACCGACGGCCGCTGGGTAGCGATTACCAGATACATACCCGCGGCGCGGGCCATCTGGGCCAGACGGCAGATACTGTCCTCGACCTCCTTGGCGCTGACCATCATAAGGTCGGCCAGCTCGTCAACTATAATTATTATCTGCTCCAGCTTGCGGTCTCCGTTCACTTGGGCCAGCTCGTTATAGCCGGCGAGGTTGCGGACGTTGTTCTCGGCAAACAGCTTGTAACGCTTGACCATTTCCTGCACGGCCCAGTTCAACGCGCCGGCAGCCCGGCGCGGGTCGGTGACCACGGGAATTAGCAGATGAGGTATACCATTGTATACCTGGAGCTCCACCACCTTGGGGTCTATCATTATAAGCTTGACCTCGTTGGGGTCGGCCTTGTAAATAATGCTGGTGATAAGGGAGTTAATGCACACGGACTTACCGCTGCCCGTGGCTCCGGCGATAAGCAGATGGGGCATTTTGGATATGTCGGCAATGCGCACCTTGCCGCTGACGTCCTTGCCCAGGGCAAAGGCGGTTTTGCCCTTGAAATTGCGGAACTCATCGGTATCTATAACGTCCCGCAGGCGGACGGTAGCCACATTTTCGTTAGGCACCTCAATGCCCACGGCTGCCTTGCCGGGGATAGGAGCTATCACGCGAACGGACACCGCCGCCAGATTAAGGGCAATATCGTTGGCAAGGTTGACTATCTTGTTGACCTTTACTCCCGCCGCGGGCGAAAGCTCAAAGCGCGTGATAGCCGGGCCGCGGATTATTTCGATAATCTTAGCTTCCACGCCGAAGGAACGCAGGGTGTCCACAAGCTTTTGTCCCATCTGGCGCACATCGGCCTCGGTAGTATTTTCCTTGGACGGCTTGTCCCTGCCGAGGAGCTTCACGGGCGGGAACTCATAGGGGATAAAGTCGGTGTCTATCTCATCGTCGTTCACCGGGATAGCCGGTTCGGCCTTTGGCTTTTCAGCTTTGGCGGCAGCTTCCACGGCCCCGCTTTCGGCCTTAGCCATGGCGGCGATCTCGTCGGGTACCTCCTCGCCGCCGGGCTGGGCGTCAAAGAGTTTTATTTTTATTTCTTCATCGGCCGCACGGTTCGGCGAAACCACCTGGGGCTTTATCTTCCTGGTGCCTTCCTGTGCGGTTTCGGGACGCGGGCGCTTTTTCTTCTTTTTCGCCGGGGTCTTCACGGCGTCGGCCCCGTTATTGAACAGTTTGTCCCTGACCCGACCCCAAAAGGTCTGGGGGTCTTCTTTTTTCGATGCGGCGCGGGTACGCCGCCGGGGTTCGGGTTTATCGGCTATAAATTCCATCGGCTCGGGCTCGGCAAAATCCCGCGCTGGCTTTTGGGGCGCGGGCTCCTCCCTGCCGGCGGCGATACGGCGGTCTATGTACTCCGCCAGTTTAACAAATGGCGTAGTGCCGGTCATCACAACGACAAAAACCAAAATCAGCGCCCAGAATATCAACGTGGTGCCCACGGGCGTGACCAGGCGGATAAACGGTATCGAAACGAGATACCCCACCAGCCCGCCGCCGCGGCCCTCCCGAGCGGAGGAGACAACATTCGCCAGCACGTCGCCCAACGTTAGATTAGTGTGCATGGGCAAGGCGGGGTCGGCCTTTATGGCCCTGGCCCACTCGGCCTCACTGTACCCGTTGCCAAAATACGAGGGATTGGCGCTGTAGAGCTGAACCGTGAGCAGAGCGCTGGCGCAGAGGCAAATAGCCAACGCCGCCACATAGCGATGCACATGGGGGTGCAGACTGTTTTTGAATATCATATGCAAAGCCGCCGCCAGCGCAAGCACCGGCGCCACATAAGCGACATTGCCGAAAAGGAGCAGCCCAAGGCTGCGGACGAACTTGCCCACTATGCCGAAAAAGGGCGTGTAATAGCTCATGGCAAGCATAAAGCAGACAAAGATAAAAATAATGCTGCGTATTTCCTTTATCATCTTTTCGCTGAGCCCGCTGTCGGTTCTCAGCTCCCTTTTGGGGATAGTTTTTCTCCCGGAAGTCGCCTTTTGCTCTGTTTTAACGGAGGCCTTTGTCTGGGTTCTGGGCTTTTTTGCCCCGGCGCTCTTTCCGTTTGAGCTTGATTTAGCCATTTTGCTGCAACCTCTCTATCTCGCTTACATCGTAATATCCAGAATTATAGCCGCAATACCGGCGGCGACGCAGTACAGCGAAAAAATGCTGAGCTTGTTCTTGCGCACTATGTTCAGCAAAAACCTTATGGCGAAATAGCCGCTGACGCCGGCAACTATCATGCCCACGGCAATGCAGACGGGGTCGGCCATTACCACCGCGCCGGAAAGCATATCCTTAACGTCCAGCACCAGAGCCCCCAATATGGCCGGTATGGACAGCAAAAAGGAGAAGCGCACCGCCACGTTTTTGTCCAGTCTTGCAAAAAGCCCGCCAACGATGGTGCTGCCGCTGCGGCTTATACCGGGCAGGGTGCCCAGCGCTTGAAAGCAGCCCACTATGACCGAATCCTTGACGGTCATGTTTTCCATGGTTCTGTTGCCGCCGCCAAGCTTTTCACTGACGAACAGAAGCAGGGCCGTTATTATGAGGAAAATGCCTATGGCAAAAAGTGGAGGATTTTCTATCAGGTCGCCAAAAATCAGGGCTGCGGCCACAGCCGGCAGAGTGCCGACAATGAGCATTACCACCAGCCGCCTGTACATATCCCTGGCCAGTCCCGGGCCTTTCCCCGCAAAGATATCGCCTATCATGGCGAAAAAGGCTTTTATCATGTTCCATATGTCTTCGCGGTATACTATAAATACCGCCGCCAGCGTAGCCACGTGGAGCAGTATGTTAAAGGCCAGCAGATTGTCCCCCTCCGGGTCCAATCCCATCAGCCTTCCCGCGATAGCCAGATGTCCCGAGCTTGATATGGGCAAAAACTCGCTAAGTCCTTGTATAAGGCCCAGTATAACAGCTTTGAATATTGTCATTATGTAAACCTCCAAATTCTAAACAAAATCACGCCCAACTATTTAACAATTGGGATAACGGCGCATCGCCGTTTTCGAGCCATAGGCGAGGAAAGCTTCGGCGGCGCATGAAATCAGTGGTACGAAGATATTATACCATAAACTCCAGATAAATGCAATAGAATAAATCAAATATAAATCAATTTTGTGACAGGCCCGCGGCCGGCCTTTAATCTGTCGATAAACGATATTTTTGGAAAAATAAAAGTTTTATATATAAATATTGACTTTTTTTTACAATAGATTTATAATGTAATTGTAAATTCCGAAAGGAATAATCAAAAAATTCGAAATTGGAGGATGAAAGCAATGTTCAAAAAAGTTCTATGCACAGTGGCCGCTCTGGCCATGGTAGTAAGCGTATTTGCCGGCTGCGGCAACAAAGCCGACCAAGACGCGGTAGACGCCCTTGTTGACCAGATCGAGACCGTTACCGCCAACTACGGCGGCGTGGCCGACGTAGTAGCTCAGTTCGGCAGCGTTCAGCAGCAGGAGGAGCTGGACAATGCCAAGGCAAAGCTGGATGAAATTGCCGCCAAGGCGGAGGGCGAGCTCACAAAAGACGACGTTACCTCTCTGACCAGCGAGCTTGCC
>CANRHW010000069.1 GCA_947630525.1 uncultured Clostridia bacterium
CGATTGGATTTGTTTTTTTCTATCATTACTCATCACCTGAGTATATTTTACCACACTTAATGAAAAAAGTCCAGCTTTATGCTGAACCTTTTTCGACAGTCTGCTTCCCCCGGTAGAACCGGGGGATTATTTCTATGCCTTAAGGCACCACTTAAAAAACTGCCGCCGGAGACCGGCGGCAGCAATTTCCTTATGGACCCCGCAATGCCGTTTTACGATGGAGAGTATTTAACCTGCTCATGCAGGTGGGTGAAATCAGAACTGCTCCTGGGCTTCCTACTACCTGAACTGCCATATAGGCCGAACAAGGTGCAGGCATGCACGCCACAGCCCTATCAATCTCCCGTTAAATTTGTGTTGGTTAAATTAATTCCATCATTGCGCACACCGCAGGGGAAAACTCAAAACCTGAAAATACTCTTAATCCAGAAATTCAAACTCGTCCTTGTTGTTCTCTTTAAAAATATTGTAGACCTCATCAAAGATGCTGTCATCCTCAACGGCTTCGAGCATTTCTTCGCCATCCTCGGCAGCTACGCGTTTCATGATAAAAACCTCGCCGTCGACTTCATCGCTGTCACTGGCGGGCACAAGCATAAAATAGAGCTCGCCTTTATATTCAACTGTGTCAAGGAGTTCAAAATCCTCCTCAACCTCTTCGATGAGGTCCTTGGGGTCTTCCTTCATCGGAATTACCTCCCTTCAAATCAACGCTACTGCGTTCTATCCGGTTTTGCCGGCGGCCTACATGGGCTCCCCGGTGTGCAGGTCCAGATAACCCTGCAAAATAATGACTGCCGCTATTTTATCAACTTTAGTCTTACGTTTTTTGCCGCTGACGCCGCCGGCTTCAAGCACCCGATGCGCCTCGGTGCTGGAAAGCCGCTCGTCCCACAGCTCAAAGGGCAGTCCGGTTAAATCAGAAAGGTCTTTGGCGAAAGCCTCCGTATATTCGGCGCGGTGGCCAAGGCTCCCGTCCATTCGTTTAGGGTGACCGACGACCAGCTTTTCCACCCTGTTTTCACGAGCAACGGCGGCTACCGCCTCAAGCTGCTTGTTTCGGTCTTTTTCGCTTACGGTTTCAAGAGGCGTAGCCACAATCCCCAGCGCGTCGCTGACGGCAAGCCCTATCCTCGCCTCGCCGTAATCCAGTCCAAGAAATTTCATGTGATTATCCTTTCCCTGACCCGATTTAATTATACCATAACTATTACAGAAATGCAAGCTCTTTTTAACAAATATTATAATACATTTCTATTACAAAACGTACGCTACATAAGCGGAGCAAATATCCTCAATACCGCGCTTATAACACGCTTCCAAAGCGGGCGGGCGCGGAGCGCTTCCCCCGTGAGTCTGCGGCAGTCTTTAAGCGTGGCGAGGAAATCCTCTTCCACGGCTCCAACCGCCTCCGTGTTGAGCATCCATGTGGCGCATTCAAAGTGCAGGAACAAGCTTCGGTAATCCAGATTTATGCTGCCAACAACGGCCAGTTCGCCGTCGCTGACAAAGTTTTTTGCATGTATAAAGCCGGGGCTGTATTCATATACTTCAATTCCCTTTGAAATAAGCTCTTTAGCGTAATCAAGGGCCACATAAAAAGCATACCAGTGATCGGCCACCGACGGGATAATGATCTTAACGTCAATGCCGCTGCGGGCCGCGTTCACAAGAGCGGTCATCATTTCGTGGTCAAGTATTAAATACGGCGTTGTAATATGAACATAACTTCGGGCTTTGTTTATTATGTCGAGGTAAACATATTCGCCCACCTGGAAATCGTCATTGGGCACGTCCGCATAAGGCATCACATAGCCGCCGCTCCGCGCTTTATAATCCCACTTGGGTTTCAGCAAGCGCGGGTCGGCGGCTTGCTGCTCAGTGAGCTGCCACAGCTGCAAAAAAATCAAGGTAAAGCTGTAGGCCGCGTCGCCCGTGAGCCGTACGGCGGTGTCCTTCCACATGCCGAGCACGCGCTTTTTATTTATATATTCGTCGGCCAGATTAATTCCACCGTTAAAAGCGACCTTGCCGTCTATGACCATTATTTTGCGGTGGTCGCGATTGTTTTGCATTGTGGAAAGGAATGGAACCAGCGGCACAAAGGCCTTGCACTTTATACCGTAGCGCAGAAGCTCCCGCGGATAACTGCGCGGCATTTGCACAAGACTGCCCACGCCGTCATACATCACGCGCACGTCAACGCCCTGGGCCGCTTTACGTTTGAGAATTTCCAATATACTGTCCCACATCTCGCCCCTCTCGATTATAAAGTATTCGAGAAAAATATATTTTTCCGCCTTTTCAAGCTCGTCGAGCATATCATGCCAGCAGGGCTCGCCCATAGAGTAGTATTTTACGTCCGTATTTTTAAACGCCTTATATCCCACATCGGGATTGCGACCGCAATAGCTGACGATGTTGTACCTCTCGGGATAGGCCTCGCGTATCTCATCAAGAATGGCCGGATCCTCCGGCACGGTCGACATAAGACTGCGGTCGATTTTGCGCACTCGGCGGAAAAACTTTCTTGTAATGCCCTGGGTCTGCAAAAACAGATAAAGCATCCCGCCGAAAACCGGGAACACCATCATCGGAATGAGCCACGACATTTTATACGCGGGGTTTTTGTCAGTGTTGACCACAAGTATTACCGCCACAGCCGTTACAAGAATGAACAGGCCCGTTATGAGCCGCGAATGCTCCTGGAGCTTCGCCATTGCGAAAAGGATAACGCCAGCCTGTACCAGAATAAGGAGTATGACGATGAGAGTTTGGCTGAAAAACACCTTTAAAAGTTTTCTCATACGTCACACCTCCGCAAATATCATTAAACGCTTATATTAACGCTGTTTGTTTCGCCGTTCCACTCTACCTTTGCCCCGAGGAGCTCCGCGATGGAACGAAGCGGAATCATTGCCCTACCGCCGCAGTATATTACCGGGCCCGCAAGCTCCGCCGGCTTGCCGTTAAGAGAAGCCGCGCTTTCTCCCGCCCGGGCTGAAAAACGAACGTCTTCATTTTCGCCGGTCAGCGCACCGTCGTTCCAGCCAACCGTCAGGCCAAGAGCCTCCATAACCGCTCTGGCGGGAGCATAGGTCACGCCATCGATAACGACCGGCTTTACATCGGCCGAAAGTCCCGCGCCGTTCACGGTCACAACGGTCGGCTCTAAAAAGCTCATTCCGCTCATTTGAGCATAATATTCGGCATAGGAGCCCTTTTCACCTATAAGCGCCGCCCCGGGCGTGCCGGTAAAGGCGTATTCATCTATCCATTCCACGCCGCTGTTAAATATAACGGCCTTTAGCGACTTTGACTCGCCGAAAGCGGCCTCGTTCACAGTCCTGAGCGACGGCGGAAGATATACCGCGTTTATTCTGTCGTTAGACATAAAAACGCCGCTGCCGAGAGAAATTATTCCGTTAGGCACGTCTACACAGCCGCCTTCTCCGTTATAAGCCAAAAGGATGCCGTTGACCGCCACAAATTCATCGGGCGAGTTTGTGAGCCACGCGGTACCGTCAAAAGCGCCGATTCCGACAAATGACAGCGTTGAAGGAAAAACTATCCCCGACAGATTTGCGCAGTGAACAAAGGCGTTGTCGCCAATCTCCACAAGCCCCTCGGGAAGTATTACCTCCGTAAGCGCAAGGTTGCCCGCGAAAGCATCCGGCGCGATTTTCTGCACGCCATAGGGAATCGTTAGCCGAGCGTCCGAGCCGCTGTATTTAAGGAGCAGGGTTCCGCCGGCTATTACAAAGCCGCCGTCCAGGCCCTGTTCCCAGGGCGTATTATCAAATGCGTCCAGCGGCACGTTCTCAATAAAGCCGCCGAAAGTCACGGTCTTTAACTCGGTACAGCCGGCAAAGGCCTCGCTGCCGATATGATTGACCGTTCCCGGTATGGAAACGGAACTTAGAGTTACACAGTTTTTAAACGCGCCGTTGCCAATAGATACGACCTTGTATCCCGCTATGGAGGTTGGGATAGAAAGCCGCGTGGGCTCGCCGGCAAAGCCGGTTATCTCGCCCGTGCTCTTTTCAAAGAACAGCAGCGCACCGTCCACCCTGTAAACAGGGATGCGCGAGGCGCACAGCCCGACCGCGGGAGTTAGGGCGATAATAAGCGCAATAAAAGTTGAAAATAATTTTTTCATTGGTTAATCCTTTATAATTATTTTTTGGGGTTAGTTATCCGATAGCTGAGGGTCATGAGACTATCGGACATATGTACGGTTTCGACCGGAACGGAGCACTCGAAATCCGAATGTGAGAAATTCCATATTCCAAGAATGCCGCTGCCCTCCAAGACCTCGACAATATCCGGCGCCGCCGCACCGGGAACGGCCACGGCAGCAATGTGGGGCAAATGAGTGCGGCAATACTCACCGAGATTAGCGGCGTCAAGCACTGGAATGCCGTTTATTTCGGAACCGATAAGCTCGGGCTTGACGTCAAAAACCGCCTCGATATTGAAACCCCTGCGGCGGAAGCCGGCATAATTGGCCACGGCCCGGCCGACGTTCCCCGCGCCAATAACTATCATGCGGTAATGGTTATTGAGCCCCAGTATTTCTCCAATGGCCTCGTGCAGATCATACACGTTATAGCCGTAGCCCTGCTGACCGAACCCACCGAAGCAGTTAAGGTCCTGACGTATCTGGGAAGCGGTGACCCTCATTTTTTCACTGAGAGTACGGGAGGATATCCTGTTTACACCCTGGCCCAAAAGTTCGCCCAGGTAACGGTAATACCGGGGCAGCCTGCGGGCAACGACCTCAGGTACGTTTTTTGCCATATTCTCACACCCTTAAAAATATCTATGGCCTATTTTAATATATTATTTGTAACTTGTCAATGTTTTTAACAATAATTTAACAGCACCGCCGTAACAATACGGTTAGAAATATCCGCCGCCAGAGTTTTGAACTGTTCGTATTCCATGCCGGAACCGTCGGTCAAACTGTCGGATATCGCCCGAACTATACCGAACGGAACGCCGTTGGCGAAGCACACATGACCGATTGCGGCTCCCTCCATTTCACAGGCAACGGCCCCGAATTTTTCAGCTATGGCCGTCTTTGTTTCAACGGTGGAAACAAAGCTGTCGCCGGAAGCAACCGTCCCCACAATGCAGTTGAGCCCTAAAGCTGCGGCCGCGGAGCGCAGCTCGTCGGAAATCTTCCGCCCGGCCGGAATTCTGACCACTCCTAAGCCGTTTATAAATCCGGGTTCATCGCCGAGAGCGGTGGTGTCCATGTCGTGCTCCACCGCATAGCTCGCAACCGCCACGTCGCCCACGTGGAGCTCAGGGCGCAGGGCGCCGGCCACGCCTGTATTGATTATCAGTTCCGGCCCGTAGGCCATTATCATCGTCTGGGCGCACATCGCGGCGAACACCTTGCCTATGCCGCACACAGCCGTTACAAGTCTTACTCCGCAAAGCAGACCGGAGGTAAACTCCATTCCGCTGATCGTCCGGGTGACGGCATCGATCATTTTTGCTTTAAGGCCGTCTATTTCTATGTCCATAGCTCCGATTATTCCTATCATGGGTTGGACCCTCCCTTGTACAAAAAGTCGATATTTTCAGTGCTTTTTAATATATCAAGATACCTTGCGCACTCGGCTTTTGCGCTTTCAATCTGAAGTTCCCGATAATTGCCGCATTCTTCCCGATGTGCGCCGAACACCTCGCCTTCGTGGGCGACGATCTTTTCCAGCGTGTCGAGCACTGCCGCCAGAACCTTTGCTTTTTCCACATCCCGGGTCAACAGATAAAAGCCCGTCCGGCAGCCCATGGGCCCGAAATATATCACCCTGTCCCCTATTTCGGAATTGCGTATATATGTGGCAAACATATGCTCCACCGTGTGCAGGGTCACATTATCCATGTAAACCCCGCAGTTGGGCTTCCTCGTTCTTAAATCAAAGGTCGTAATATCTCCGTCCACTCGGGAAACATATATCCCCGGCTCCAAAAGGTCATGGTTGACTGAAAAGCTCGCTATTCTGTTCATTGCATATCCTCCTTCGGGGCTTCCGGCCCCACGCTGACGATTTTATCCCGAGCTTTGTATGTACTGCGACCAAGCTTGTCCCGCCTTATTTCGACCCCGTCTTTATATACGGCGCGAAAACTTTCCACAACATAACCGCGTGCGCCGTCCTGTTTGGTAATGCGTTCACCGGGGCCAAGGCTTTCGTCAACCATCTCGCGGGTTTTGGGTTCAAGCACGGAAAGCGTGTTGTTGATTATTTTGACGCTGTCGTAATAATCTGCGGCTTGTCCCATAATCCGAACCGTCAGCTTGCCGCCGTTTACTTCGGCAATTATCTTTATCGGCGCGGCGGAGCTGTTTTTGAATTTAAAATCCTGATTGGGATAGCTGATGGCCGCGTCTTGGCCAAGGGGCAGATAAGCCACCGGCAGCGAATGGTTTGAACGCCGAACTATTTCAAGGTCGGCTTTGAGCGCGGCGTTATACAGGGTGCTGGATATTTGGCACACACCTGCGCCCACCGAATCAACGACCATGCCGTCAGCGTAACCCTTGGCTACCTGGTAGCCCTTTTCCTCAGTGATTTCGCCTATACGTCCGTTAAAAGAAAAGGTCTCGCCCGGCAGAAGTTCGGCCCCGCTGAGCAGCTCCGAGGCCAGACGAATATTGTGCGCCCTCGTTGTATATCCGGTATCAAATTCCGTAGTCATTTCGCCGATAACATCGGGATATAATGCCTCGTCGTCAAGAGCGGCCACGCTTTCGCCGTCGATCATAAAGTCGTAGCTTTCCCCTTCGAGAGTGTTGTCCTTTTGGATTTCACGGGCAATGTCAAGATTGAACACCTTGACCGTAGCCGTAACTTTGCCATCGGAGTTTCGCCCATAGGGCGCGTGCGGATCGGAGGCCGCCATACGGTAAATATCGTCCACGTCAAGAAGAGTAAAAGGGAGAATATTTATCGGCGCCTTTATGGTCTCTATCTCCTCAAAGGACGACGCCTCCACAATAGTCGATACAAGCTTGTCCAAATCCACCTCGCGGCCATTGCGGCCATTGGTCACAGTAACTCTGTCGTCGGTGATCTCAAAGGTAGATTCCGTAGGAGGCTGACGGTAGCTCTCAACATACTCCGCAAGCTTCCCCCCGCCGTTAAGACTGACCAACGCCTGGGATGACGACAGGCGGCTTGGACTGAAAAACGAACGAAAAATCTCATAAGCGTTTTTCGCAAAGCTTCGGGATTTGCCAATCTCATAGGCTTCGTTCACAATTACGTCGGTCTTATACATAAGCCCCAGTTCGTCAATGGTAAATTCCCGTGAATTGTCGTCGTCAATGACAATAGTTATTCGTCTGCCGGCGAATTCTTTTTCAAGAGCCTGGGCCGCGGCCTTTGGACTCATGCCCCCGACCCGTATGCCGTCAACATACACATTGCGCAGGATTTTATCCGAACTGGCCTCCGCCGCCACATAAAGACAGCCCGCGCCGATTATCAATATAACTGTCAGAGCCACGGCCAACGCAGGCAAAAGCCGGCGCATTTTCGCGGATTTACGTCTTATCTTCCGCATTTTATCCCTCATCTCAATTAGCCTTTCTGAGCATTGCGTCCTTTTCCACCGGTTTGTCAGTCTTTATATAAACCGTCATTGCGGCATGCCGGGCAACGTCAAGCTCGGCGCCGCTTTCATCGGTCATATATTCAACCTTTTGGCTGAAGCATGGCAGAACCGGCTGCAAAACTTCTATCTCATCACCTATAAAAAATCGGTTGCGCTGAGTTACCCTGGCAAGGCCCGTCTTGGGGTCGTAATCCTCTACAATGCCGACAACGTCGTAATCTCTGATATATGAACTGCTGCCATAAACTTGCAGGCCGCCGGAGGGCAGACCAAAGAAAAATCCCGGGCAGTATTCTCTGTGGCTAACCTTGCATACCTCGGAGTAAAGCTCCGGGTCAAAAACATAGCCCTCCGGGTCGGCAAGATAAGCGTCGATAGCTTTCCTGTAAGCACGCACAACGGTCGCCACATAGTACTCGCTCTTAACTCTGCCCTCGATTTTAAGAGACGTAACGCCGCTTTTGACCAACTCCGGAATGTGATCTATCATGCA
>CANRHW010000070.1 GCA_947630525.1 uncultured Clostridia bacterium
GAGGGAGAAGCATATTGCCGACGGCTCCGCCGCCCGCGAGGAGCTTAGGGCCATAATTGCCGAGATACTCGGCAGCGGCGACAGTGAGCTGCATCTGGACACAAAGCCCACGGTTATCCTTGTAATCGGCGTGAACGGCGTCGGCAAGACCACCACCATCGGCAAGCTGACGAACAAGCTTAAAAACGAGGGCAAGACTGTGGTTCTGGCCGCGGCGGACACTTTCCGCGCGGCCGCGGCTGACCAGCTTGAAATATGGGCCGAACGCAACGGCGTTCAGCTTATCCGCCTGACCGAGGGCGCGGACCCTGCCGCCGTTATCTTTGACGGCTGCGGCGCCGCAAAAAAGCGCGGCGCCGACGTGCTCATCTGCGACACCGCCGGCCGCCTGCACAATAAAAAGAACCTTATGGAAGAGCTTAAAAAGATATACCGCGTTATCGAACGCGAGCTCCCCGGCGCAAGAAAGGAAGTTCTCCTTGTGCTGGACGCGACCACCGGCCAAAACGCCGTCAATCAGGCCGAGGAGTTCAATAAGGCCGCCGAGCTCACCGGCATTGTTCTCACCAAGCTTGACGGCACGGCCAAAGGCGGTATCGTTATACAGATAATACAAAAGCTTGGCGTACCTGTGAAATTCGTGGGCGTGGGCGAAGGCATAAACGACTTGCAGGTGTTCGACGCAGGGGATTTTGCCGCTGCCCTGTTCCCGGAAGAATAAAGGCAATACTGAGAAAGGGTGATTTTCTGTGTGGGAAAATCTTATCAACGGCGAGGCCGTTTTCCGCAGGATACTCAAAATCGTGCTGATAATTGCCGCCGCGGCGGGATTGATTGCCGCTTTCGGCCTGTATGTCGACTATCTGGAGATAAACGAGGTGGGAGGCGAATATGTGCCGGTATTCTTTACCCGGCTGGGTGCGAAGCTACTTTTCGGCGCCGGTCTGTTCGTGATCTCCCTTGTGTTTTTCATCATTAACGGTGGGCTCCTCCGCCGCACCGCCGCCGCAAGAGACGAGATGAACTGGATGCTGAAGCGCAAGTATATTTTCGGCCTCGGCATAATAGTATCCGCTTTTGTCGCGCTGGGCTGCTCGTCGGGCATGGGCGAAAAGTTCCTGCTCTGGAAAAACGCCGTGCCTTACGGCGAGACCGACCCGCTGTTCGGCAAGGATCTGAGTTATTTTATGCTAAAACGGGATTTCTATATTGAAATGGCGGATATCTTTGTCCTGCTCATGGTGGCGCTGCTCATTTATACCGCCGTGGCCTACCTCGGTATGTACGCCGCCGGTGGCATGGAGGGCACGCCCCTGTCGGTGTTCCGCAGCAAAGCGGTTTTCGGCCATTGCGCGGCGCTGGTGTTCCTGATGGGCGCTTTAAAGGCTCTGACCTACCGCTTCACCGCCGAGGGCCTCGTATATTCCGAAACTGCCGGGGTCACCGGCGCGGGCTATACCGACGTCAAGATTAGGCTGCCTTTTTATACCGCCGCGCCCTATATTATCTGCGTCCTGCTGATCGTTGGCATGGTGCTGCTGTTCAGGGGCCGCATAAAGGGGGTTATAATAACAGCCGCCATATTCCCGGCATTGCTCGTTCTGCTCAGCGTGGTGACGCTTTTTGTACACAATTTCATCGTGGCCCCCGAAGAAGTGGCCATGGAACAGCCCTATATCGAAAGCAACATGAAGTATACCAAAATGGGCTTCAACCTCCACAATGTGGAGGAGCGGACTTTCCCTGTGGCCACCGACCTGACGGCGGAGGACATCGCCAACAATGCGGAGACCATTGAAAATATACGCATAACCGATCTTCCGTCCACGCTTTCCGTGGCCAATTCCTCAAAGAGCATAAGGGACTATTACACTTTTACGGATTCCGACATAGTGCCCTATGTGGTGAACGGCAAAAAGACCGCCATCAATATCACTCCCCGTGAGCTCGATGCGGAAAAGCTGCCCGAAACATCGAAAAACTATATCAATCTGCGCCTGCGTTATACCCACGGTTACGGCGTTGTGGCCAACAAGATAAATCAGGTCACCGAAGACGGCCAGCCCGTCTTTGTCATTGACAATATGCCGGTGACCAGCGCCGAGGGCTATCCCGAGATCACTCAGCCCCGTATATATTACGGCGAGGAGACCGACAATTATGTGGTAGTCAATACCGGCTACGACGAGCTGGATTACGTTACCGAGGACGAGCTCACCGGCAAAGTCTTTGGCGGCGACAGCGGCATTAAAATGAGCGGTCTGAACCGGTTCATATTCGCCCTGAAAAAGCTGGATTACAAGCTGCTCATATCGGGCTATATCGACGGCGGCAGCCGCTTGCTCATCAACCGCAACATCTATGACAGGGTTAGAATGGCGGCGCCTTTCCTGCTTCAGGACAGCGACCCCTATATCCTGATTGACGATGAGGGCGGCCTTAAATGGGTGCTGGACCTTTATACCGCCTCCGACAAAATGCCCTACGGCCAGAGCTATAACGGCATAAATTATATCCGCAACAGCGCCAAGGCCGTTATCGACGCTTATTCCGGCGATGTAAAGATATATATTACCGACGCGGCCGACCCCTTAATAATGACCTATAAAAAAATATACCCCACCGCCTTTGCGGAGGGGGGCTTCCCGGCGGACCTGGCGGAGCATATCCGCTGCCCCGAGGCGCTGTTCGCCCTGCAATATAATGTTTTCCTACGCTACCATATGACCGACACCGCCAACTTCTATGGCAACTCCGACCTGTGGGCGGCTCCCAAGGAAAAGTATATGAACAACGAGACGACCGAGATAATGCCCTACTACAACTTTATGCAGCTGGAGAGCTTCGGCGACGAGAGCGCCGAGCTGGTGCTGATGCAGCCCTTTGTTCCGGCCAATAAGGAAAATCTTGTGGGCTGGCTTGCTTCACGCAGCAACGGCGAAATGATGCTTTATAAGTTCCCCACAGGCAAGACCGTATACGGTACCCTCCATATTGAGAACCGCATCGACTCAAACGACGAGTTTTCCAAGGAGATATCTCTGTGGGATCAGGGCGGCAGCAACGTTATCAAGGGCAATCTGCTGGTAATTCCCATCAAAAACAGTCTGCTCTACGTGGAGCCAATATATCTGACTACCGCCAACAGCGCCGCTTTGCCCGAGGTCAAGCGTGTGGTAGTGGCCTACGGCGAAGATGTGGTGATGGAGCCAAATCTGGATATCGCCCTTGAAAAGCTGTTCGGGTCCTCCGGCGGGGACGAGCCTCCGGCGGAAGAGCAGCCCACGGCGCCCCCTCGGCAGCCGCAGCAGCCCTCCGGCGGCGTAAGCGATATAGCCGCGGCTTACGAGGCTGTTGAAAGAGCCCAAGCCTCCGGCGACTGGGTGGAATTTGGCCGTGCCATGGAAGCCCTTAAAGAGGCCATATACGGAAACTATGATGTGAGCGAGGCGAATGCGAATGATTAAAAAATTGCTCCCTTTGCTGCTGGCGACGGCAATGCTGCTTTGCGCCTGCGGTCAGGAGATAGACGAAAATCAGGTCATTTTGAATAACGCCACCAATCAGGTAACCGCCGGGGACAATGTGTTCGAGATAAAAGGGCAGACCGTCACCATGAACGGCGAGGTTCTGGCGGACAATATCGGGGCCAATGAAGAAAAAATCGTCGTTCTTGGCAACAAGGTCTATTTTAATACCGACGACGGAACAAAGTATATCTCCATGAAAAACGGCAAAATAAAGGACTTTGGCGCGGGCAAGATAATTTATGCCCGGGGCCAGTGGCTTTATTATGAAAATATCGGCCTTTATATGGTCAGCGCCAAGGACGGCAAGCAGAGCCTGCTCCATGAAACTGCCCTTCAGTTCAAGGAAGAAACCGACAAGAAGATAATCTTTACCGACGGCGAAAAGGACTACGGCCTTAAATTCGACGGCAAAGAGCTCAGCGAAGAGGATTGAGCGGGAAGCTGAAAAACCTGGTCTTAACTGAAAAATTGTGCAAACGGCGCCGGACAAGCAATACCGTGCTTGTGACGGCGCAGGTCTGCACAATTTTTTTCATGGTCTTTTCGTAAGGTGAGCCCCGCCGGTGCCTAATTCTCACTCACGCCTCCCATTTTTTCACCTTTGCGTATACCGCCGCGTCGGCGAGGATGCGCATTTTTATGCCGGCGTCGGTGTAGTCCTCGCTGAGAATTACCTCGGTGTCATGGAGCCTGGCCGCCTCGCCGCTGTCGGCATAGGGGAACAGCAGGCTGACCTCCCGCTTTTTCCCGGGCAGGGCGTCTTCAAGCACATCCATAAGCCGGTCGAGCCCCTCGCCGGTGGCGGCGCTTACGCTGACAAAGTCGGTGTAATTCCCTCTGGGCCGGGGAGAGAGCGGCGGGGCAGCGTCGCATTTGTTGAAGACCGCTATAATACGGCCAGCCTTGCAGCCCAGCTCCTCAAGCAGAGCGTCGGCCACGTTGATATGGTTTTGCATTTCCGGGTCAGCGGCGTCTATAACGTGGAGCAGCACGTCGGCTTCGGCAGCCTCTTCAAGAGTGGAGCGGAAGGCCCTTATAAGGTGGTGGGGCAGCTTGCGGATAAAGCCGACGGTGTCAACTATAACGGCGTTGCGCCCGTCGGAGAGCTCCAACGCGCGGACGGTGGGGTCAAGGGTGGCGAACAGCATATCCGCCGCGAATATGTCCGACCCGGTGAGCCTGTTCATAAGCGTGCTTTTGCCCGCGTTTGTGTAGCCAACAAGGGCGGCGGTGACAACGCCGTCCTTTTCGCGCCTGCTCTTTAGCAGGCCGCGGTGGCGTTCGACCTCTTTGAGCTCGTTTTCAAGGGCCTCAATCCGCCGGTGTATGTGGCGGCGGTCGCTTTCCAGCTTAGTTTCGCCGGGGCCGCGGGTGCCTATGCCGCCGCCAAGACGGCTCAGCTGGGTGCCAAGGCCCGCCAGCCTGGGCAGACTGTATCGCAGCTGGGCCAGCTCCACCTGTATTTTGCCCTCCTTTGAGCGGGCGCGGGAGGCAAAAATATCGAGTATCAGCGTGCTGCGGTCGATGACCCGCACCCCGGTTATATCCTCAATATTGCGTATCTGACTGCCGGTCAGCTCGTCGTCAAAAATTAACAGGTTTGCTTCGGTATCGGCTATGGCGGCTTTGAGCTCCTCCAGCTTTCCCTCGCCGAAGTAGGCCGCGGTTTCGGGATGGTCCTTGTTCTGTATCATTATGCCGGCCACCTCCGCTCCGGCGGTGGCCGCCAGCTCCCTAAGCTCGGCAATGGTCTCGTCGGTGGTGTCCTCCAGCGGGTCGGGCAGGTCCCGGTGAACTCCGCAGAGTATGGCACGCTCGGCGAGCTTTTCAGCGTGATTTTCGTTCATGGTATCACCTCGTTTATACGATTATATCATATTATGCCGCCATTGTCAATCTTTTATTTTCTAAACCCACCGTTTGGTAAATTTGCGAAGTATGTTTTAAAGCTTTTTTGCCAATACTTACATTGAGGTGGCATGTATGAAAAACGAACTCATAAGGCGGTCGGTCGGGTTGGCTCTCGGTTTGGTGCTGTGTATTTTCACAGGGGCTTTTTGGGAGGGTCTGCTCTTTTTGGGGGCGGCGTTTTTTGTGTCGGCGCCAAAACTGCCGCGGTGCCGCTGGTACGAGGTGGCGCTTGGAGCTCAGGCGGGGGCCGTGGTTTATTTGCTGGCGGGGGACAGCAGGATGGTTTTCTGGGGCCTTTTTGCGATAGCCGTCGGGGCCCTGTCCTTACAAAGCCTGTGGAAAACCGTCCTCGTCGCCCTGGGAGCGCTGGCTATGCTAAAGTGGGACGCGGCGGCGATAGTATATGTTAATTTGTTTATCGGAATTATTTGGAACGCAATTTTGGACTTTACTTATCAAAAAATTTATGGTACAATAAAAGTTAATGAAACATCCCAAAACGAAAGGGTTGACAACATTGGCTAAAAAATCCTACGGCAACGAAAGCATAACCATGCTCAAAGGCCCCGACAAGGTGCGCAAGCGCCCTGGAGTTATTTTCGGCAGCGACGGATTAGAGGGCTGCGAGCACAGCGTTTTTGAAATTATAAGCAATTCTATCGACGAGGCCAAGGAGGGCAACGGCAGCGTTATCGAGGTGGTGCGCTACGCGGACAATTCCATCGAGGTCACCGACCATGGCCGGGGCTGCCCCGTGGAATGGAACTCCAAGGAGGAGCGTTACAACTGGGAGCTGGTGTTCTGCGAGATGTACGCCGGCGGCAAGTACGACAAGGGCGAGGACGAGAGCTATCTCTACTCCCTCGGCCTTAACGGCCTTGGCCTTTGCGCAACTCAGTTCTCCTCGGAATATATGGACGTGGTCATACACAGGGACGGTTACGAATACAAGCTGTTTTTCCAAAAGGGCGAAAATGTCGGCGGCCTGTTCAAGGAGGAGAAAAAGTACCGCAGCACGGGCACCTCTATCAAGTGGAAGCCCGACCTCGAGGTGTTTACGGATATCGATATCCCGCTGGAGTTTTTCCAGGACAGTCTCAAACGTCAGGCCGTTGTCAACGCCGGCATAACGTTTAAGCTCACCTATCACACTGACGACGACACAAAAAAATTTGAATACAGGTACGAAAACGGCATAGTGGACTATGTCAACGAGCTGCGGGGCGAGCACCCTTTGAACGACACCGCCTTTTACAGCGGCGAACGCAAGGGCAGCGACCGGGCCGATATGCCCGAATACAAGGTAAAGATTAGCTTTGCCTTTGCCTTTTCCAACGAGACGCAGAGGATAGAGTACTATCACAACAGCAGCTTCCTCGAACACGGCGGCGCGCCAGAAAAAGCGGCGAAAAGCGCATTTGTTTCCGCTATTGACGCATATTTGAAGCAGAACGGTAAGTATAATAAAAATGAAAGCAAGATTACCTGGAACGACGTGACCGACAGTCTTGTGCTGGTGACAAACTGCTTCTCCACAACCGTGAGCTACGAAAACCAGACTAAAAAGAGTATCACAAATAAGTTCATTCAGGAGGCAATGACCGAGTTCATACGCCACAGCATGGAGGTCTATTTTATTGAAAACAGGCCCGAGGCGGAGCGTATCGGGGCGCAGGTGCTGCTCAACAAGCGCAGCCGGGAGACCGCCGAAAAAACCCGTACCAATATGAAAAAGAAGCTCGGCGCCACAATGGACGTGACCAATCGGGTGAAAAAGTTTGTGGACTGCCGCAGCAAGGACGTGAACGAGCGCGAGCTCTACATAGTCGAGGGCGACAGCGCCAAGGGCAGCGTTGTTTTGGGCCGGGACGCGGGCTTTCAGGCCGTTATGCCCATACGCGGCAAAATTCTCAATTGCTATAAGGCCGATTATGACAAAATTTTCGGCAGCCCCATTATTACGGATTTGATAAAGGTGCTGGGCTGCGGCGTGGAGGTAAAGACCAAGGCCAACAAGGAGTTCGGCGATTTTGACTTGAACAACCTCCGCTGGAACAAGATAATAATTTGTACCGACGCGGACTTTGACGGTTATCATATCCGCACCCTTGTGATAACCATGATCTACAGTCTTATCCCCACTCTCATCAGGGAAGGCAGGGTCTATATTGCCGAATCCCCGCTTTTTGAAATAAATTATAAGGATAAGACCTATTTTGCGTATAATGAGCGTGAAAAGGTCGAAATTCTGGCAAAGCTGCCCGACAAGGGCGTGGATATCCAGCGCAGCAAGGGCCTTGGCGAAAACGAGCCCGAAATGATGAGCCGCACGACGATGAATCCCCAAACCCGCCGCCTTATCCAGATTATGCCCGAGGAAGCCGCCGCCACGGCGGAGATGTTCGAGCTGCTCCTGGGCGACAACCTTTCCGGGCGCAAGGACTTTATTGCCGAAAACGGCAGCAAATATATTGATTTGACGGACGTTTCATAAGTTTAGGAGGTGAGCGCCTGTGATGAGTAAGACGCATCTGGCCGTAGGCATGACAGCCGCGCTGTTGGCGGTGCGGCCGGAGGCTCCCTGTGAGTTTGCCTGCGCCGCTGTCGGCGGCGCGGTGGGCGGAATAATCTGCGATAT
>CANRHW010000071.1 GCA_947630525.1 uncultured Clostridia bacterium
CCTTTTGTAAAAATACTCTTGCGGCGGAGCGAACAAACTGTTATAATATGTATAAATAGTAGCTGTAAGGTGAAAAAATATGAATAAGTATGAAGAATTAAACGCCGCTTTGGGCACGCTGACCATATTCAGAAAAATTTTGGACGAGCCCGTAGTTTCGCGGCTGAGGGAGCTTTTATACAGCCTCGACACGTCCAGAGCCGCGGAGCTGTACTGCGCCTTTGTACACGAGCTGTATAAGTCCGCCGACAGTATTACGGACTGGGTGACGGACTATGTGGCCGAGGACGAAAATCCTTATATTGATCGGGTGATATCCGGCGTCAGGCCGGGGCCGGCGCTTGAAGAGAGGCTGGACGCGGAACTCCTTATACTTGACAGGCTCGCGGCCCTTGACTGCGACGGCCTCACGGCTCAACTTAACTGCGCCCTGCCCTTGCCGAGGTTCGAGAGCCGCCCCGCCGACATTGCGGCCGTCTGCCGCGGGCGCATTGCCGAAATCCCTACCAAAGGCTACGGCATTTTTGCCCGTTACCATATGTTCACTTTGGATGAAAACGGCTCTCTTGTGCCCGTTCGCCATCCCGACCCGCAGACCCTTGACAGTCTTTACGGCTACGAGCGTGAACGGGAGACCGTCCTCCGCAACACCGTTGCCCTCGTGGAGGGCAGGGGCGCCAATAACGTGCTCTTATACGGCGACGCCGGCACAGGGAAGAGCAGCACCGTCAAGGCCATTGCCAACGCCCTAAAGGACAGGGGCCTGCGCCTTATCGAGGTTCGCAGGGATCAGCTTTATCTGCTGCCCGGGCTTATGGACAGCTTGGAGGGCAGCCCCCTCAAGTTCATTATATTCATCGACGATCTGAGCTTTGGCGCCGGAGACAGTGACTTTGCCGCCCTAAAGGCCATATTGGAGGGCAGCGTCAGCAGCCGCGGCTGCAATACTGCCGTTTATGCCACCAGCAACCGCCGCCACCTTGTAAAAGAAACCATGAGCGACCGTGACGGCGACGACATCCACGCTTCCGACACGAGGCAGGAACAGCTCAGCCTTTCCGCCCGGTTCGGGCTTACGGTCACCTTTTTGCGGCCCGAAAAGGAGCTTTACTGCGAAATAGTTGAAAAACTCGCCCGGGAGAGCGGCCTTTCCATGGACCGCGACAGACTGCTCGTCAAGGCCGAAGCCTACGCTATCCGCGGCGGCGGACGCAGCCCAAGAGCCGCCAAGCAGTTTATAGAGCTGCTGAGCCAGGGCGTAATCGAGTAAAAAATATCTTGCCAAAGGGCGAAAAAAGTGTTATACTAAAAGAAATACTTTAAAGTGGAGGTAATGACCTTGGCAGGCTTTTTCGGACTTTTCGACTACAGCAAGCCCGGCCCCGGCGTAAGTAAGGACGAGCCGGAAAAAAAGGGTATCGCGAGGTATTTTGATATTCTCGGCAGGCGTATATGGAAGCTTATGACCGTGAACGTGCTTTATCTGCTGTTCTCAATTATACCGTATATGATACTGTACGGAGTGTTCAACTTCTGCGTACTGTTTGTGATGAATTACAGCACGGGCCCCGACGAAATGCGCCACTGGCTCGACAACGGCGGCACGCTGCTTATCATGCTGCTGGCCCTGTTCGTCTATACTATGGGCGGCGGCGGCGCTTCGGCCTGCGGCCTTATAAATGTAATAAGGAAGTATATCGACGACACTCACGCCTGGGTGTGGCAGGATTTTTGGAGCGCGTTCAAGAGCAACTTCCTCCAAGGCACGGTTGCCTATCTCATCGACTGCCTGGCGGCGGCGGTGCTGGTCATCAATTTCGGCCTATACAACTTTACCGATTTCCTTGGCAGCAACGGCGTCATACTGACGGTCATTCGGGCGCTGCTGCTGCTGGTGATACTGGTTTGGGGCATGATGCACGTTTATATATACCCGGTTATAACCAGTTTTAAATTTAAGCTGAGAGACGTATATAAAAATTCGTTTATAATGGTGTTGGGCAAGCTCCCCCAGACGGCGGCGGCATTTTTCCTCAGCGGAGCAATCGCTTTCGCGATAATCGCGCTGACTGCGGTGGTGCCCCTCATCGGCCTGATGGTGGCGGTTATACTTTTCGCCATAGTGGATTACACCCGGCTGTTTATCTCTTATCCTATGATAAAGAAGTATATGCGCGATCCCGAGGAGGCCAAGCGCGAGGCCCGGCTCCAGTCCCTGCGTGACGATATCGCCGGCGACGAAGAGGTATTCAACGACAGACGGGTGAATCATAAATGAGTCGGCGCAATTTCGTAAAAGGAGCTCTGCTGCTGTCGGCGGCGTCGCTGGTGTGCAAGGCCCTGAGCGCCCTGTTCAAGATACCCTTGGACAGATTTTTCATCGGGCCCGAGGGCATAGCCATCTATCAGAGCGCCTACTCCATTTTCAACTGGATGCTGGCGGTGGGCGCCACCGGCATACCCATGGCCGTCAGCAACCTTGTGGCAGACAGCGACGAGGAGACCGCCGCCGGCATACGTTCTTCGGCTTTGGCCCTGGTCACCGGCATCGGATTGCTGGTTGGCGGACTGCTGTTCGTTTTCGCACGGCCTGTGGCGGAATTTATCAGCGAGGGCGGCAAGTCCTTCCTGGCTATAAGAGTCATGGCTCCCGGCATAGCCTTTTTAGGTGTAGTCAGCGCTTATAAGGGCTATTTCCAAGGGCGCGGCAATATGCTCCCCTCGGCTGTAAGCCAGATGGCGGACAGCCTGTGCAAGGTGGGCGTCGGCCTCGGCGTCTGTGCGCTGGTGGTCTCCGGCGGCACAAGCGTTGGCGCGGCGGGAGCCATGGTCGGCGTTACTGCGGGCACGTTTTTTGGTGCGCTGACGCTGATTATTGCCGCAAAAAAATACATATCCGTGACCCGGCGGCCCTCCCTGGGACTTATGGGCCGCATAATAATGATGTCGGTGCCGGTCACCCTAGGCGCGGCGGGCTTCGCCTGCATTATGTTGGCCGATACCCTCACCGTACAGAATATACTGAGGTGGTCCGGCATGACGGCCGACGAGGCGGCGGCGCAGTTCGGTTATCTGACCCGCGCTTTCACGGTATATAACCTGCCGGCAACGCTCATTTCCGCCGTTACCGTCAGCGTGGCCCCGGCAAGCGCCGAGGCTTACAGCCAGGGCGACAGGACGCTGCTCAGGGAAAATTCCGTTTCGGCGGTTAAGATGGTAATGTTCATTTCCGCCCCGTGCATGATGGGCGTGCTGGGGTTCCACCGGGAGATAATGGAGCTTTTGTATAAGGGCGGGGCGTACAGCGAACCGTTGATGTTCACCGGCATCCTTATGGCGGTCATACCCTTTACCCAGGTCATATCGGGCATACTTCAGGCCACCGGCTGCGTATGGAGGCCCATTGTGCTTTTGGGCTTTATAGTTGTGGCCAAGGCCGGACTTAACTTTGTCTTTGTGCCGTCGATGGGCGCGTCCGGTGCGCCGCTGGCGGCGGTAATAGTTTACGGAGTGGCCTGCCTGGCATATGGATTGATGTTTTACCGGCACTTGGGCTTCGGTCTGCCGGCCAGTTCAATACTGCGGCCGCTGGCGGCGGCCGCCGGCGCCGTGATATGCGGCCGGGCGGTCTACGGCTTTTTATCCGGCACGGTTGGATTTTTGGCCGCCGCCGTCGTTACGGCAGCGGTATATTTGGCGCTGGCCTTGGCAATAAAGGCAGTGGATATTTCGGACCTTAAAAGGAAGAAGGGTGTATAAATATGGAAAATGATGGGAAAAATAAAAAAGGCTTCGATGACCTCTGCGGTATAATTGCCCGTCTGCGTGCGCCGGACGGCTGCCCGTGGGACAGGGCCCAGACCCACGTCTCTTTGAAAAAGAATATGATAGAGGAAGCCTATGAGGCCGCCGAGACCTTTGACGGCGGCGACGGAGCCAAAATGGCGGACGAGCTTGGCGACGTGCTGCTCCAGGTGGTGCTCCATGCGCAGATAGGGGCTGAGAACGGCGAGTTTGACATAAACGACGTGACCGACTGCATCTGTAATAAAATGCTTGTCCGCCACCCGCACATTTTCGGCAGCGCCGTGGCTGACACGGCGGAAAAAGTCTCGGACCAATGGGAGGAGATAAAGCGACGCGAACGCGGGCAAAAAACTCTTTCTCAGGAAATGGACAGCGTTAGCAGGGCCTTGCCTGCTTTGATGAGGGCGGAAAAGCTTTATAAAAAGGCGCTCAAAAAGGGCGTGTGCGAAATACCAGATACAAACGATTTTGGCAACGAAATTTTTAACGCCATGCGCAAAGCTGTGGACGCCGGCAGGGATCCCGAGGCCGAATTATGTGATTTTCTTGAAAAATATATAAAATTTGTAAAAAATTTTGAGGAAAACACTTGAAAATGTAAAAAAAGTGTGATAGAATGTCTTTGAATGAAGTTTTAATAAACTTTAAAAATTTTTTAATAGAAAAAGGGAGGTTATTTAAATGAACAAGGCCGGATTAATTGCGGCAATGGCAGAAAAAGCAGAACTTTCCAAGAAGGACACCGAAAAGGCGCTGGCCGCTTTTACAGCTTCGGTTCAGGAGGCGCTGATGAAGGGCGACAAGGTTCAGCTTGTTGGCTTCGGCACCTTCGAGGTACGGGACAGGGCCGCTCGTGAGGGCAAGAATCCCTCTACTGGCGCTACCATTAAAATTCCCGCTACCAAGGTCCCCGCGTTTAAGGCGGGTCAGGCTTTAAAAGACAGCTTGAAGTAGATTTTTCCGATAAAAAGAGACCGCGCCGGCTTTGGCCGGGCGGTCTCTTTTACATGTTAGTATCATGTTCGTCCGGGGGCCGTTCGGCCCTCCGGCGCCGCTACACTATTATCCCCAGGGCGTTGTTCATGTTTTTTATTTCCACCCTTTCGCAATCGCCGCCGAACTCCCCGTCAATGGTCCAGGGCACTGCCCTGTCAAAGCTAAAGACCGCGCGGGTGCATTTGAAGTTCAGAAAACTTTTGGCGTTCATATCCTGGCGCAGAGCCTCGGACACCATGTCGGGTATGTCGGATATGCTTTTAGGAGCTCTGACCATGAACACCTCAAAAAGTCCGTCGTTTAGCGATATAGCCAACTCCGACATGGTCTTTATGCCGCCGACCTGGGTGGCGTTGCTCACCATGCCGAAAATAAAGTCGTCCTCGATTATTTTGTCGCCGACTTCGAGCTTTATGCGGTAAGGCTTTATGTTGCCGACCTGCCGGGCCCCCTCCAGGAGGTAGGCGGTGTGGCCCAGCACGTTTTTGATCTGCTGCGGAGTTCCGTACGAAACTGACGTAAAAGCCCCGAAAGCCGCTACGTAGGTGAAGTATTTGTCGTTGAAAGAGCCTATGTCACAGCGGAAGGGTATGCCGCTGATTATCATTTTGGCCGCGTCTCGCATATCCTTGGGTATGCCAAGAGTGGATGCAAAGTCATTGGTGCTGCCGGCCGGGATATATCCCAGCGGCGGCCGGTTTTCGGCCGGGAGAGCCATTAGTCCTCCAACCACCTCGCAAAGCGTGCCGTCGCCGCCGCTGCAAGCCACAAGGTCGTAGTCCGCGGCCAGCTCCCGAACGACGACGCTGCCGTCGCCCACGGCCAAAGTGGGCCGGGACGTGACCAGGTAGCCGCCTTTGGTGAAGATATCGAGTATGTCTGAAAGGCTGCCGGCTATCTGAGCCTTACCGGCGTGGGGATTGTAGACAAAAAGCATTTTTTTCATTTCAAATACCTCTCTTGTATAATATATTTTACATCAACTTTACGCGGTTGTCAAGGAGGAGCTTATGAAAATTCCAGAAAGTGTCAGCGCGATCATCGGCCGCCTTGAAGAGGCGGGGTTTGAAACTCTGGCTGTCGGCGGCTGCGTCAGGGACAGCCTTATGGGCCGCGAACCTGTGGACTGGGACCTTTGTACCTCCGCCCGGCCCGAGCAGGTCAAGGCCGCCCTGCCCGGCCTGCGCGTGCTTGATACCGGCCTCAGACACGGCACCGTTACGGTGCTGACGGCCGGCGGCCCGTGCGAAGTGACTACCTTTAGGGTGGAGGGTCCTTATACCGACAGCCGCCGGCCTGACAGCGTGGAGTTTACCGGCGACCTTGTGCTGGACCTTTCCCGCAGGGATTTCACCGTCAACGCTATGGCCTTTTCTCCTCGGCGCGGCCTTGTCGACCCCTTTGGAGGGAGGGCGGACCTTGACAGGCGGCTGCTCAGGGCGGTCGGCGACCCGCCCCTTCGCTTTGGCGAGGACGCCCTGCGCATACTTAGGGGAGTGCGTTTCAGCGCGGCTTTGGGTTTTGAGGTGGAGGCGCGTACTGCCGCCGCCATGTTGGAAAAGCGGGAGCTGCTCGACGATATTTCGGCCGAGCGCAAGCGGGATGAACTGCTTAAAGCTCTGCAAAGCGGCCGCATACGGGGAGCTTTTACGCGGTTTCGTGAAATTGTGGCCCGGGTCATACCGGAGCTTCGCCCTTGCTTTGACGCCGAGCAGCGGACGGCGCACCACTGCTATGACGTTTACACTCATATACTTACCGCGGTGGACAGTTATTCCGGGAACGATCCGTGCGTCAGGGCCGCGCTGCTGCTTCACGATATAGCCAAGCCCCTTTGCCGCAGGTACCGCAACGGCGCCGACCACTTCAAAGGCCATCCCGCCGCGGGAGCTAAGCTGACCGAAGACATACTGCGCCGTCTCCGATTGGATAACGGCTTTACCGCCCGGGCGGTAAAGCTGGTTCGCGCCCACGATATCCGGCTGGTGCACGGGATGCCGCAAATCCTAAAAATGTGCTGCATTTTCGGCGACGGCCTGATGCCGGAACTGTTTGATATGATGGAAGCCGATATAGCCGCCCAGTCCGATTATAAGAGGGAAGAAAAGCTGGCCCTCGTTGACCGGGGCCGTAAAAATTACGCTCTCGTAATGGAAAACGGGCTTTGCCGCAGTTTGAGCGGGCTCGCCGTGGACGGCGAAAGCGCCGTGGCTCTCGGCCTAAAAGGCCGGGAAATAAGAGCGGCCCTCCGGCACTGCCTCAACGGCGTTATGAACGGTCGGGCGGAAAACGACCCTCGCGCCCTCGGGGAATATATGCGCGAGTTAGCCGTGCGGATAATGAATTAAAAAAAATTCGCTCATGTGAGCGAATTTTTTTAATTCATTATATTATTTTCCCGGTGTGTCGCCGCTTTTTCGGCACGCTCTATTGATATATCTTTTCAAAGCTATATTTGCAGTCTTCTCCGTTCATGGTAAAGCGGAGCACCCAAGCGTTCTCCAAAGCGGAGGGTATATCCGTGTAGTCGGACGTGTCCGCCAGGGTTAGGACGCGCACCTTGCCTCGGAAAGTTACCGCATTGGCAAGGCCCGGCTTTACAATATAGACGTTTTTCGTCTGGGCCGCCAGGTCAAGATAATCGTAAAATACCTGGGTTTCGGCGGCAATGGAGCCGTTGGGATCGGCGTTGGTCAGAACTATCACGTTCCGTGCGGCCGTGGATGCCAGCGCGTTTGCCATGGACAGCCAGTTTGCGCCGGTCAGCCGGCCGTTGGCGGGCAGTGATATTATCAGGGCAAAGCCCTTGTCAAAGGCGCTGAAAGTGTCGGCCTTTATAGGAGTATTCACGTCGGCGGGACGTTTTTCGCTCATATAACCGCCCAAAAAGCCATAGCTGGTCGATGAGGCTATACTCCTCAGACCGTCGCGGTAGAGCAGGGAGTTTAGCAGGGTGTTCTTGGAGGAGACAAAGGCAAATACCCCGAAGCTGCTGCCGCCCGGCACAGTCCCCATGGCGGGGTCGGTAATGTTTTCCGCCGGCAGCTCAGGCCGGCTTGAAACGGGTTCGTCCACCTTTATCAGCGTATGGGCGCTCACTCCGTCTCTGCTGAGGGTGAGCGTGCTGTAGCCCGGGGCCAGAGCGGTAAGTATGCGGCCGTTCAGCGCGGCGTATTGAGAATTGCCCACCGTGGGGGAAAGCAGAGTGATGTTTTCTACCCTGG
>CANRHW010000072.1 GCA_947630525.1 uncultured Clostridia bacterium
GAGAGCGTAGAGGTAGTAATTGCCGGATATCAGCGCAAAAACGCTTCCATCTCCCGCCATGAAAAAGAGATAGTTGCCTATCACGAGATAGGTCACGCCCTCGTGGCCGCCCGCCAGTCGAATTCCGCCCCGGTGCACAAGATAACCATAATCCCCCGTACCTCCGGTGCTTTGGGCTATACTATGCAGGTGGAGGAGGACGAGCGCTTCCTTATGAGCAAGGACGAGGCCTTTAATAAAATAGCCACCTTTACCGGCGGTCGTGCGGCGGAGGAGCTTATTTTCGGCTCGGTGACCACCGGCGCGGCCAACGATATCGAGCAGGCAACCCGCATTGCAAGGGCAATGGTCACCCGTTACGGCATGAGCGAGAACTTTGATATGACCGCCCTCGAAACCGTGACCAATCAATATCTGGGCGGCGATACGTCGCTCATGTGCAGCGCCGAGACCGCGGCCAAGGTCGACGCCGAAGTGGTAGACCTGATACGCCGGGCCCATGAAAAGGCCATCGGCATCCTTAAAAACGACATGAATAAGCTCCATGAACTGGCCGGTTATCTGCTGGAAAGAGAAACTATCACCGGCGATGAATTTATGAATATTTTGAAGAGCGAATGAGTGAGCGCCGTTTTGTCGGTGTGAAGTGTCCGCAAAAAAATCCCTGTGGAACGGAGTGACAAAATGCTTTCGGCAAATTTTGACGAACTTTTGCCCATAATCGAAGACGAGATATCCTCCGGGGGCAAGGTGCGCTTTAAGCCCCGGGGGCGCAGCATGCTGCCATTTTTAAAGGAGAGCCGCGACGAGGTGGTGCTGACCGCCCCGCCTGAAAGGCTCAAAAAATACGATATACCCTTTTACCGGCGCAGGGATGGGGGCTTTGTTCTTCACCGGGTAGTGGGCTTCGGCCCGGACGGAAGCTACACCATGTGCGGCGACAATCAGTATATCCGCGAAAAGGGCATCGCGCATGATCAGATAATCGGCCTTGTGGAGGGCGTTTACCGCAAGGGCAAATACATACCCGCCGGGGCCGCGTTTTATAGGATATGGGGCTTTTGGTGGCCGAAGCTGATGTGGTGCCGGGGCTTTTTGCCGCGGGCGTACAGAAAAATCAAACGAATGATGGTGAAGCAATGATAACAATAGACGATAAAATAGTCCGTCTCGCCGCCGAGGCGGAGGCGGAGCTGGCGGAAAGATTTAAAGCCATTGACGATACCGCCTTTTTTAATCAGAAAAAGGTCTTGCAGGCCTTTATTGACAATCGCGTTGGCACGGCTAATTTTAACCCTACCACCGGCTACGGCTATGACGACGGGGGCCGGGAAGCCCTCGACAGGATATACGCCCAGGTTTTCGGGGCTGAGGCCGCCCTTGTGCGCCACAATATCGTTAACGGCACACACTGTCTCGCCATAGCGCTGTTTGCGGTGCTCAGGCCCGGCGATACCCTGTTGGCCGTCACCGGCAAGCCCTACGACACCCTTGAAGAGGTCATCGGCATCAGCGGCGGCGGCATAGGCAGCCTTCGTGAGTTCGGCGTTAAATATGAGCAGGTAGACCTCCTTGACGGAAAGCCGGACATAGAGGCAATAAAAAAAGCCGTCCACGGCGGGGTAAAGGCCGTAATTATACAGCGCTCCAAGGGCTACGACTGGCGCGACTCGGTGGGCGTGGACGGGATAGGCGAGATAATCGCCGCCGTGCGTCAGGTAAAGCCCGATACGGTCTGCATAGTGGACAACTGCTACGGCGAATTTGTGGAAAAGACCGAACCAACCCAAGTGGACGCCGACCTTGTAGTTGGCAGCCTTATCAAAAATCCCGGCGGCGGCCTGGCCCAGACAGGCGGATATTTGGCCGGAAAGGCAAAATATGTGGAAATGGCCGCATACCGCCAGACCTGCCCCGGTATCGGGGCCGAGTGCGGGGCTACGCTGGGGCAGAACCGCTTTATGTATCAGGGCCTGTTTATGGCGCCCCACGCCGTAGCCCAGGCGGTCAAGGCTGCGGCCCTCTGCGGCGGCATTATGGAGCGGTTGGGCTACGAGGTCAATCCCAGGCCCGCCGACAGCCGCAGCGATATAATTCAGGCGATAAAATTCGGAGATAAAGAAAAGCTCATAAGGTTTATTCAGGCAATTCAGTCCGCGTCCCCGGTGGACAGCTACGCTCTGCCGCTGCCTTGGGATATGCCGGGCTACCGGCACCAGGTGATCATGGCGGCGGGCACCTTTGTTTCCGGCGCAAGCATTGAACTCAGCGCCGACGCCCCGATTAAGCCGCCGTACGTGTGCTTTATGCAGGGTGGGCTCACCTATGAAAGCGCAAAGATTGCCGTTATGCACGGTGCGAGTGAGCTCCTGAAGTAAAAAAAGTAATGGGAGCCGCTAAAAGGTTAACCTTTTAGCGGCCCCCATTTACTCTACGCCAGTGAGCTCAAGTATGGCCTCCCAGGCGTCATCAATGCCTAACCCGGTTTCGCCGCTGACGGGGATAAGTATGTCCTCGTCCTCCAAATTCAGAGCGTAGTATATTTCGTCCAGGTGGTCGTTAAGCTTGGTCTTAGGTATTTTGTCGCATTTTGTGGCCAGCACAAGGGCATAACCCTGCCGCTCCCTTATCCAACCCAGCATGGTCTTGTCGTCCTGCGTGGGGGAGTGGCGGGCGTCCACCAGGATTGCGGTACATTTAAGCTGTTCGCGGGTATTAAGGTAGGTCTCTATCATTGAGGCCCACTTTTTCTTTTCTTCCTTGCTGACCTGGGCGTAGCCGTAACCCGGCAGGTCCACAAAGTGCAGACAGCCGTCGATATCGTAAAAGTTTATCGTCGCCGTCTTGCCGGGTTTGGAGCTGGTGCGGGCAAGGCTTTTGCGGCCCAACAGCTTGTTTATGAGCGAGCTTTTGCCCACGTTGCTGCGCCCGGCAAAGGCAATTTCGGGAAAATCTGTCTTGGGATACTGAGACGGAGAAACGGCGCTTATAGTTAAGGCGGCGTTATGAATATTCATGGTGCAAGGGTCTCCTTTCCACCTGTACCGACGGTGCGGGAGGCAGCAAAAGCTCCTTTGCCTCGGCTACCGGGACGAGGGCAAGGTCAAGGACTTCGCGGCAGTTCTTGACGGTTATAAAGGTGACGTTTTCCCGGACGGCGGGAGCCAATTCTTCAAGGTCCTTTTTATTTTCTTCGGGAATTATGACGGTTTTTATACCGAGCCTGTAGGCCGCAAGAGACTTTTCTTTAAGTCCGCCGATGGCCAGCACCCTGCCGCGGAGCGTGATTTCGCCGGTCATGGCGATATCGCTCCGTGCCGGACGGCGGGTGAGCGCACTTGCCACGGCAGTTGCCATGGTGATGCCGGCGCTGGGGCCGTCTTTGGGGGTAGCTCCCTCGGGAATGTGTATGTGTAGGTCCTTTGTCTTATAAAAATCGCCGTCTATTTTCAGCTCCCGGGCCATTGAGCGCACAAAGCTGACCGCGGCTTTTGCGGATTCTTTCATTACGTCGCCCAGGCTGCCGGTCAGTTCGAGCTTGCCTGTGCCGTCCAACACGCTGACCTCGATGTCGAGCGTGTCGCCGCCCACGCTGGTCCAGGCCAGGCCGGTCACTACGCCGACGCGGGGCTCGCTTTCCCTTACGGGGTCGAGGAACTTTTTAGGCCCGAGATATTTGTGCAGATTGGTACGGCTGACGCTGACGCTGCGCTTGCCCCGCACTATCTCCGTCGCAGCCTTGCGGCAGATGGTGCGCAGCTCCCTTTCAAGGTTGCGCACGCCCGCCTCACAGGTGTAGCCGCTTATTACGGCCTCAACGGCGTCGTCTTTCATTTTGAAAGAGCTTTTTTTCAATCCGTGGCGCTCGGCCTGTTTTGGCAGCAGGTGGCGCAGGGCAATCTGCTGCTTTTCTTCCCGGGTATAGCTCGTCAGTTCAATGACCTCCATGCGGTCAAGCAGGGGCCGTGGCACCGGGTCAAGGGAGTTGGCCGTCGTTATGAAAAGCACCCTTGAAAGGTCCATTGGCAGCTCCAGATAGTTGTCGCGGAAGGTGGAGTTTTGCTCCCCGTCCAGCACCTCCAGCAAAGCGGCCGCGGGGTCGCCGTGACCGTCGCTGCATACCTTGTCGATTTCGTCCAGCAGTATCAGCGGATTCATGCTGCCGGCCTGCTTTATTGCGGTCACAAGCCGGCCGGGCATGGCGCCCACGTAGGTCTTGCGGTGGCCGCGTATTTCGGCTTCGTCGCGGACGCCACCCAGACTCATACGGGCAAATTTGCGGCCCGTAGCCTCGGCCAGGGAACGGGCGATGGAGGTTTTGCCAACTCCGGGAGGCCCGACCAGGCACAGCACCGTGCCCTGTGCCTTCCCGGTAAGATTGGCAACTGCCAACTGCTCCACGATACGCTCCTTTACTTTTTCAAGGCCGTAGTGGTCGCGCTCCAGTATGGCGGCGGCGTTTACAATATCGTTGTTTTCTTCGGTGACAACCTGCCAGGGCAGCTCCAGTATCAAATCCAGATACGCCCGTGAAACGGCGTTCTCCGGGGAGGACGGGGCGGTGCGGTCCATGCGGCGGGCCTCGGCCAGGGCGGCCTCTTTAACATAGTCGGGGAGGGGAGCGGCGTTGATTTTTTCTATGTACGAGTCCGCCTCCGAGTCCTCGTATTCGCCGAGCTCCTCTTTTATTGCCCGTACCTGTTCCCGCAGGAAGTAGTCCCGATTGTTCTGTTCCATCTGCTCGTTTACTCTGTCGAGGATAAGGGCCTCGGCCTCGATAATTTTCAGTTCTGTGCTTACGGCCCTGATGAGCTTTTGCATACGTTCCGCAAGGCTGAGAGCCTCTAATATCTCCTGCTTATCCTCAATGCGTACAAGTATGTTCCCGGCCAGGGAATCCAGCATGGAATCCGGGTCGAGCTGGAACACGTGCGCAAAAAATATTTCCGGCGGAAAGGCGTTGTTTTCCCGACCGCCCATTATGCGAAATCCCTCGACAAGCGTTTTCAGGCGGCGCGTACCGGCTTCGAGTTCAATGGGGGATATGTCGTTTTCGCTTGGACAAATGTTCACCGCCGCCCTGAAACATTCTCCGTCGTCGGAGAAGCCCGTCAACGAGGCGCGGTAAAGCCCCTCTATGTGAATACGAACGCCCCCGTCGCCAAGATCGATCTTTTGCTTTATCTTTGCCACTGTGCCAAGCCCGTAAAGGTCCGCGCCGGTCACGTTTTCAACGTTTTCGTCCTTTTGCGACACAAGCAGTATCAGCCTGTCGCCGGCCAAGGCCTTTTCCACGGCGGCCACGGATTTTGGCCGGGCCACGTCGAAGCTCAGATTCATATATGGAAATACCACCAGGCTGCGCACGGCGATAAGCGGCATGGTTCTCTTTTTTGTCGGTCTTGCCATTGTTATCTCACCTTTCATGGCATATTATTTTTGCGACTATATTATATAGGTTTTCTTACGCTAAGTCAAGAGAAAAATTGTAAAAGTTTACGGGACCGTAAAAAATGGCGCAGACCGTTCAAGGGCTGTATGTCCTTATTTAAGGCAAATTTGAGAATTATATGATTGGTCGGTGAGAATAATATGTTGTTAATGTAGAAAATTCGCCCTTACGAGCGAATTTTCTCATTTTATGCCCTTGAACTACGAACGAAAATCACCACTCGGCGGCGTCGGGGCAAAGCCCGTCTTTGCTCCGACCTTTTTTCTTGCGAAAAAGGTTGTCGCACGAGAGCTTGCCCCTCCTTGTTTCGCAAAAGGTCACGCCGCGCTCCGGCTATTCGGGCGGTTAATCCGCCCTCATAACGCCTCCGCTTGCTACCAACCTTTTGCGAGCTGGGGCCCCCACAAACAATGAAGTTGTTTGTGGGGAAAAGGAGGAGCAGCGGAGTGAGCCGCGTTTTGATTTTTAAATCAAAACGTGCGTAACACAGCTTGCGACGACGTTTTGCGCGATTTTTTGTTCGGCCCCGGATGTGTCTAAATGCCGCCGTTGGAGTTTTGCCCGGTCATTTTTCATTTATGAACAGGCGGCTGCCGTCCGTAAAAGGCAAATCGAGCTTTGCGCTGCTTTTGGGCATGAGCTTTATTTCGCAGATATCCACGGCGGAAAGCCGCTCGCCGTCGTAGGTGAGCACCTTTACAACGGCGGTAGTCTCGCGGTCGTTGGAATTGTACACCCGTATTCCTCCGCGTTCGGTATAACCGCCGGCCAACCCGCCGCAAAAGGCGTCCGCATGCCTCTCTTTAAGCTTGCCAGAGGCCGGGTCAAAAACCATTATGTCATAGACTATAGCGTCGCGGCTCGCTTCGTCGTCGACGTTAAAGTCCGCACTCAGGTCGTCGCCGGAGACCTTGCGCAGGTGAGAAGCCAAAAGCTCGCCTTTTTCATCGTAGAAGTTGGCGGCCACCATACAGTCGCGTTCAAGAGTGAGGCTGATGCCCTCCGGGCCGTAAACGCTTGACGATATGTACGAAAGGCTGGCGGGTTCCTCCTTTGCGGCGTAACGGTCATATATTTCTTCGGCGCTCATGACGGAGGAGCAAATTGTCAGCTCGGTAAAAACTCCCCGGAAATACGGATCGTCGTAGACTGACTTGCCAATGTAGCTTTGGACCGTGTCGCCGAAATCCGAAATTTTTATCCCCAGGTCGTCCTCGGCGGCAAGTATACCGTTCAGGTACATTTTGTATTTTGTCCCGCTGGCGGTTATGACTATAGCCGCATCCTGACCGCTCATGATGCCGGGAGCGGTGATAAGGTCTCTTTCTCCGCCGCTGCCGCTGTCGGTAATGGCGGCCCGCAGACGGTTGCTGCCGGGGGTAGACGTGTTTATGAAGAAATATTCCTCGCGGTCGTTGCCAAAGCAGAGGGTGAACTGATTTGTAGTGTGCATCAGCGGCGACACGCGCAAAATTATGGTAAATTCGTCTACGCCCCTGAACAGGCCCTTCGGCAGTTGAATATAGCTGCCGCCGTTAAGGATGCCTCCGTCAAAGCCGCCTATAACGGCGCCGTGATTGCCGTTGCCGCTTCGGTCGATGATAAGGCCGTTTTCCACGTCAAGGCCATAGGAGAGTATCACATCCTTGTTTTTGCCCGGATTTCCGCCCACGGCGGCAAATGCAAATTCCCTCGCCGCCCCGCGGTAAGTGCCGGTCAGGGTCACGCCCGTGCTGACGGCCGGCCGGGTAAGCAAGCCGTCAGTGGACAGCACCGCTTCATTACTGGACTTCCACGCTACCTCGTCCCCTCCCGGAACAAGGCTCAGGTCCAAATCGCTGACCAGCAGTTCTCCCGGGAACTCATACCGGGCAAAGCGGACGGGCACCACCTCGGATTTGAATTTTTCGGCAATCTCCTCCCGGGTCAGCGCACGGTCAAGGAGCTCCAAGTTGTCAACGCTCCCGGACAGGGCGTCGGCGCTCCAGTAGGTCGAGCCAAGGTAAACGTCGCCGGGCTCACTGACGGCGGAACCCTCCGCAACCTGTTCGCCGTCAATATACAGCCGGCCAACGCCGCCGGTCTCGGTGTAGACCGCGTGGACCCACTGATCCATGCAATTTTTTGCGGAGGTGGGCCGCTTGCCCCAACCCTCGCGCACCCAAAAGGTGGGCACGCCGCCGTTGAAAATAACGCCGGTCCAGTTTTCGTTTTCAAAGGAGCCCATGTTTTTGAAAAACAGGGTTCTGTTGTCTCCGCCGGAGGTCACCCGCACCATGGCGGCGGCGGTAAAATCGCCGTCCACGTGTCCCAAAAGCAGGCCATAGCTGCCGTCGAGCTTGAGCCCCGCGCCCTCGAACCCGTCGCCAAAGACCGCCGCTCCGCCCTCGCCAAGGCTGTTGGTGACGGCGTTTAGACCACCGCCGTTTTCAAAGTCATAGTCCGCCGCCAGCGCGGC
>CANRHW010000073.1 GCA_947630525.1 uncultured Clostridia bacterium
TCTACCATCAGGGGCGCGGACAATATCATGTTCATCGACGGCGGACAAATTGTGGAAAGCGGCACCCATGAACAGCTAATGGCCCAAAAGGGCCGGTACTATTCACTGTGTACCAGCCAGTACGAATTGGGATAAAGGGATGATATTACAGCAAAGGAGGGAAACTATATGTGGTTTATATTTGCACTGCTATCCTCAATATTTGCCGCGCTGACTTCAATTCTGGCCAAGGTGGGCATCGCCGGGGTCAACTCCAATCTGGCCACGGCCATACGCACCGTGGTGGTCGTCGTCATGGCCTGGACCATGGTGTTCATCACCGGCGCGCAGGGCGGAATTGGCGAAATTGGCCGCAAAAGCTGGATATTCCTGGTTCTGTCCGGGCTTGCCACCGGGGCGTCCTGGCTCTGCTATTACAAGGCCCTGCAAATCGGCGAGGCGTCCAAGGTGGTTCCCGTAGACAAGCTCAGCGTGGTCATCACATTGATCCTGGCCTTCATATTCCTGCATGAACAGTTGACCTGGAAATCCGTCCTGGGCTGCGTCCTCATCGCGGCGGGCACCCTGTTCATGGTACTGTAAAAAACGAAAGGAGCAACATAATGATTTATCTTGACAACAGCGCAACATCTTTCCCCGCGCCGGAGGTAATACGCTCCGCGGCGGACGCCATGATAAAATTCCCCGGCAACCCCTCCAGCCGCCACAACCTTGGCCTTGAGGCGGAAAAGGAACTGGAAAGCTGCCGCAAAAGGGTGGCTAAGGTTCTGGGCATAGAGCCGAAAGAGCTTTGCTTTACCAGCGGCGGCACCGAAAGCGACAATATAGCCGTGCTTGGCGGCGCAAACATAAAAAAGGGCCGCCGGGTCGTTACCACGGCGGTAGAGCATCCCGCCGTGCTCCGGTCTATGAAGCGCCTTGAAGAGCTGGGCTTCGAGGTAATATACCTCGTCCCCGGCAAAGACGGCAGCGTCAGCATCAACGATATCGGCGCGGCCATAACTCCCGACACCTGCCTTGTGTCGGTCATGGCAGTGAACAACGAGACCGGTGCGCTCATGCCCATTGATAAAATAAAGCCCATACTTGACCGCACCGCCCCCCGGGCCCTGCTCCACACCGACGCGGTTCAGGCGCTGGGCCACATTCCGGTGGAACTAAAAAAATGGGGCGTTGACATGGCCAGCTTTAGCGGCCACAAGATACACGGCCCCCGCGGCATAGGCGCCCTTTATGTAAAAAACGGCGTGACTATAAAGACTCCCTCGCTCGGCGGCGGACAGGAGCGAGGCCTCCGCAGCGGCACCGAAAATCTGCCCTGCATCGCCGGCTTTGTCCAGGCAATCGAGCTCATATCTCCCAACGATTTTGAACTTATGGCCGGTCTTAAAGAGCGCCTCCGCGCCGGTTTGCTTGAAATTCCCGGCACGGTTCAAAACGGCGAGGGCGGGGCCCCTCATATACTTAATATATCATTCTCCGGCATACGCAGCGAGGTCATGCTCAACGCTTTCAGCCTGCGCAGGATATATGTTTCCAGCGGCAGCGCCTGCGCCCGGGGCGCGGGCAGTCACGTGCTCAAAGCCATGGGGGCGGAGCTCAGCGACAACGCCATCCGCTTCAGTATCAGCCGCTATACCGACGCGGCGGAAATAGACAAGGCCATTGCCGCCGCAAAGGAGATCGTATCGGAGCTCAGGAGGAATTGACGACATGAAGGAAATTTTACTGATAAAATATGGAGAAATAATACTTAAAGGTCTTAACCGCCGCCGCTTTGAGGACTTGCTCATCGGCAACATCAAGCGGGCTCTGCCCAAAGGCAGCTGGGCCAACGTCCGCACCTCTCAGGCCATAACATACGTGGAACCCGCCGACGGCGCCAACGTGGACGAAATGACCGCCTGTCTGCAAAAAGTGTTTGGCATAGTGTTCATTGCCCGGGCGGGAGTTTTCCCCAAGGACATGGACGCGATACTCAGGGACGGCGCCGAATACCTTGCCCCCACGATGGAAAGTCTTTCCACCTTTAAGGTCGAGGCCAAGCGCAGCGACAAAAAATTCCCCTTTGATTCCCCCGCCATCAGCCGGGAAATGGGCGGCGCCGTTCTGCGCCGCTGCCGCCATCTTAAAGTGAACGTCACCAAGCCCGACACGATTGTCCGGGTGGAAATACGCGATAACGAGGCCTATGTCTACGCGGACGCGGCCAGGGTCAGCGGCCCCGGCGGTATGCCCACCGGCAGCAACGGCCGCGCCACGCTGCTGCTCAGCGGCGGCATTGACAGCCCCGTTGCCGGCTATATGATGGCCAAGCGCGGCGTGGAACTGAACGCCGTACACTTTGCCAGTCCCCCCTACACCAGTGAGCGCGCCAAAGAAAAGGTCGTCGAGCTGGGGCGCATACTTGCCGGCTATACCGGGAAGTACAGCCTTTACGTGGTGCCCTTTACCGAGCAGCAGCTCGCCATAAGGGACAACTGCCCCGAGGAGCACCTTACGCTTATCATGCGGCGCATGATGATGATGATAGCCGCCCGCCTGGCGAAAAAGAGCGGCAGTCTCGCCCTCATCACCGGCGAAAGCGTGGGTCAGGTGGCCAGCCAGACCATACACGCGCTGGCCGTCACTGACGAAGCCGCCGGCGACGTGCCTGTGTTCCGGCCCCTTATAGGCATGGACAAGGACGAAATTGTGACCCTTGCGCGGAAAATCGGCACCTTTGAAACCTCGATACTCCCCTACGAGGACTGCTGCACGGTGTTTGTGCCCAAGCACCCCACCACCAAGCCCACTATGGCCAAGGTGCTGCAAAGCCAATCCCGGCTGGATATGGAATACTGGGTCAACAAGGCCGTGGAAGAGACAGAGTGGATAGTTATAGAATAACCGCCGCCTTTTTATCGGCGGTTAGCATAACGGCCTAATGGAGTGATAGTATGGAAACTGCAAAAAAATTAGTCGAGCTTTTGCGCAAAAAAAATAAGACCCTGGCCACGGCGGAAAGCTGTACCGGGGGCATGATAGGCGCGGCCCTGACCTCGGTGCCGGGGGCCAGCGAGGTTTACGGCTTCGGCTTTATAACCTATGCCAACGAGGCCAAGGAGCGGCTTTTGGGAGTAAGGGGCGAAACCCTTGCCGCCCACGGGGCCGTAAGTCCCGAAACCGCTGCCGAAATGGCGGCGGGGGCCCTGCGGGTCAGCGGAGCCGGAATTGCCGTGGCTGTGACCGGCATCGCCGGCCCCGGCGGAGGAACGCCCGAAAAGCCCGTGGGGCTGGTGTATGTGGGCGTCGCCTCCGAAAAAGGCGTACGCACCGTAAAGCTCAACCTCAGCGGCGACCGGGAACAGGTTCGCCGCCAAACCGTGGAAAGAGCCTTGCTCGAGGCTGCGGCGGAACTGTAGTCCGACTTAAATGTAACCCGCCTTAAAAATATATGCCCCGCAGACGACCGGGCGTCATCCGCAGGGCAAAGGAGGAGGGGGATTACAGTTATATAGTACAAAAGGATTATTACACCAATGTGAAGGATAATCGACTTTTATCTGAATTTACTGTGAACAATTTGTAAACCAAAACGCCCTCATGGCTAAGCCCAAGGGCGTTTTACGTTATCTCGTTTTTATGCTATCCTTGATGAGGCTGTAGTACATTCGGAGCGGCCTTTTTACCGCTGTACCCGGCCGGAGCCGTCGCCCTTCATCAAATTCTTCACCTCGTCCAGCGTGACAAGGTTAAAATCGCCCTCGATAGAGTGCTTCAGGCAGGAAGCCGCCACGGCGAACTCGATAGTATCCTGCATGGAATAGCCGTTAAGCAATCCGTATATCAGGCCGCCGCCGAAGCTGTCGCCGCCGCCCACCCGGTCGATAATGGCGATGTTGTATTTTTTGGACTTGTAATAATTTTCACCGTCATAGAGTAAGGCCGCCCAGTTGTTTTCGCTGGCGCTGATCGACTCCCTAAGAGTGATAGCAACCTTTTTGAAGCCGAACCGCTCAACCAGCTTGGCCGCCACCTGGCGGTACCCCTCGTCGCTGAGCTCGCCGCCGGTAACGTCGGTATTGTCCGCGGCGATGCCAAAGACCTTTTCCGCATCCTCCTCATTGGCAATACACACGTCCACGTACTCCATCAGATGGCCCATTACGCGGCCCGCCTCCTCGCTGGTCCAAAGCTTTTTGCGGAAGTTTAGGTCACAGGAGACCTGCACTCCCCTGGCCTTGGCCGCTTTGAGCGCGTCAAGGGTTATCTCGGCACAGGCGGGGCTGATAGCGGGGGTTATACCCGTGAAGTGGAACCAGTCGGCCCCGTCAAAAATCGCGTCCCAGTCAAAATCACCGGCCGAGGCCTCGGATATCGCCGAATGGGCCCGGTCGTAAACCACGTTCGAGGCTCGCTGGGCCGCGCCTTTTTCCACATAGTATATACCCAGACGCTCACCGCCCCGCGCGATAAAATCCGTGCCCACATTATGCATCCTGAGCGAGGCCAGGCAGGCTTCGCCAATGGGATTTTTGGGCAGCCGGGTCACAAATTCCGTATCCATGCCGTAGTTGGCCAGCGAGACGGCCACGTTGGCCTCGCCGCCGCCGTAGGTGGCTTCAAGGCTCTGCGCCTGTATAAAGCGCTGGTGACCTGGGGTCTGAAGGCGAAGCATTATTTCGCCGAAAGTTACAATTTTCTTTGCCATCGGTATCAAGTCCTTTCAATTCTGCCGTAAGCTCCGCTTAAAGACCAAGCTCCTCCGCGATGATGACCACCGTGTAGCGGCCCGGATGCTTACGCCCGTTATGTATAATACTGGTGGCATTGCAGACGCTTTCGGGATGATCGCAGTTTACGCAGTAGCCCGTCTCCACGCAGGGGCAATGGTGCCCGATACGTTTGGCATTCTGGGGAGCGACCTTTTTGATGCGGTCAAAGGCCGCGGGCAGATCGTCCACCAGCTTATTTGCGCCGACCGCTATAATAACGCGCTCGGGGCCCAGTATAATGCCGGCGGCCCGGTTGCCGCTGGAATCGGTGTTAACTATCTCGCCGTTGCGGGTGATTGCGCTGGAGCCCGTAACCAGGAAGTCGGCCAAAAACGACTGGCGGTAAACCTGATACGTCTCGGCGTATCCGCTGGTCTTGAACCTCTCAAAAAACTTATATTTGTCAGTACGGAATATGTCTACAAGGCCCATTGCGTCAAGGGTCATGCTGCCGCCCACCGCCACCGACGATCCCTCCGGGATAAGGTCAAGGATTATCTTCTTGGCCTCCTCGGTGTCCTCGGCATAGCGGGCGTCATAGCCCTTTTTGTTGAAAATGTCCACGGCCTCCTGAGCCATGCACTGCCAATACCACTTTTTAACCCAATGCATTTTCATCCTCCTTTTTAGTGTTTCTCTCTTATTTGTGTCCGGATTTGCGATATCCGGCACACCCGTTTAACAGACCGATAAATAGGAAGCTTACGGCTGTTTGCCGATGTAAGCCAGAATGCCGCCGTCCACATAGAGTATGTGGCCGTTTACAAAGTCGGAAGCGTCGGAGGCCAGGAACACGGCGGGGCCCATAAGGTCCTCGGGATTGCCCCAGCGGGCCTGCGGCGTTTTGGAAACTATGAACTGGTCAAAGGGGTGACGGCTGCCGTCGGGCTGACGCTCGCGCAGGGGCGCGGTCTGGGGAGTGGCGATATAGCCGGGCCCAATGCCGTTGCACTGTATATTGTATTCGCCGTACTCGGAGCATATGTTGCGGGTGAGCATCTTAAGTCCGCCCTTGGCGGCGGCGTAAGCGGAAACCGTCTCCCGGCCAAGCTCGCTCATCATGGAGCAAATGTTGATTATTTTGCCATGGCCCTTCTTTATCATGGAGGGAATAACGGCCTTTGCCATGATAAAGGGAGCGTTCAGGTCAACGTCGATGACCTGACGGAACTCCTCGGGGGTCATGTCCAGCATGGGAATACGCTTGATGATGCCGGCGTTGTTAACAAGAATATCTATCACGCCGACCTCTTCTTCAATTTTGCTCACCATGTCCTGAACCATGTCTTCCTTGGTCACGTCGCAGACGTAGCCCTTGGCGTCGATGCCGTCGGCCTCGTAGGACGCCAAGCCCCTGTCTACAAACTCCTGCTTGATGTCGCAGAATACTATCTTCGCCCCGGCGGAGGCATAGGCCTTCGCAATACCGTAACCGATACCGTAAGAAGCGCCGGTGATGAGGGCCACCTTGCCTTCAAGGCTGAAGCTTTTCAGAATATCCATTTTGCACAACTCCTTTTATTTTTTTTGCTTGATATAAGTATAGCACAAATTTTCTTTTATTGCAATAGAAAATTCAGTACAATTTTACCAAAAAGGGATTTTTCGTAAAAATCCATGGGCGGCTCGGCGGGGAACATTAAGGCCATTCTTGCGGCGTACACCGCCAACATCAGCACGGTCGCGGCAACAAGCGCCGGCGTCCGCGTAAAAATACGCAGCGGGCCGCGGCTGTCTTTGAATATGTACGCCAACGCGCCAAAGGGAGCCAAAAAGCACAGCGGGTGCCAGCGAAAGGCCCCGGCAAAATCAAGCCTCAGCAGCGACAGGCAGCCCCTCGTCATGCCGCAGCCCGGGCAAGGGAAGCCCGTGACCGCCTTTATCGGGCAGCCCACTGTGAAAGCCATCAAAAGGCACGCGGCCAGAACCGCCGCCAGTACGGCCAGATTTTTAAGAGCGGCCCTCATAGCTTCATCCCGTCCACCTGACGGCTGAGCTCGCAGATAAATTTGCGCACCTGAGCGTTGCGCATAATGAGCCTGGTGACCTTTTCCACGGCCCCGACAAATTCCGGGTCCAGCTCGTCGATGGTCAGCGTTTTGGCCAGCGGGCACAGGCCCCGGCCTCTGGGATCCATGATGATTTTCGGCTCCTCCCCCTCGTGGCAGTAAGGCAGCAGCGGGAAGATGCGGCAGGCCAGCGGGCGGCGGCTGCGCTCGCAACTGCCGTCGCAGGTAAACAAGTCCGCATATCGGCCGTAGTCGTATTCAAAATCCGTATCGTACAGCTTGGCGTAAGACGGCAGGTCGCGGAACATAACGTTTTCCTCGGGGAAAAGGTACATTCCCGTTATCTCTTCCTCCACCCGGCAGCAGGCCTTGCCGCAGAGCTGGCCGCAGTCGGCCTTTATGGGCGTGACGTTTTCCAGCAGAGCGTAGGCCCTGTCGTACAGCGCCCTGTAGGGCAGGGGTATCTTAACAGTTTTCTTCATCCGTTACCTCCGTTCCCACCTTTTCAAGAGAATATGGCGTCGTCTGATAAACAAAGTAATTGAGCCAGTTTGTGAACAGCAGATGATTGTGGCTGCGCCAAGTTACGACCGGCCTTTGGGACGGGTCGTCGCCGGGGTAATAATTCACGGGTATCTCCGGCGAAAGGCCGCGTTCCAAATCCCGGCGGTATTCCCTGTCAAGAGTGTCGAACTCGTACTCGCTGTGACCGGTCACAAAGACCTGCCGGTTATCGGCGGACTTTACGATATATACGCCGGCCTCGTCGCTTTCGGCAACTATCTCCAGGCCGGGCACCTTTTCGATGTCCTCTCTAAGCACCTGAGTGTGCCGGGAATGCGGGGCCAAAAAGTATTCGTCAAAGCCCC
>CANRHW010000074.1 GCA_947630525.1 uncultured Clostridia bacterium
TTTTTCACCTTACAGCTACTATTTATACATATTATAACAGTTTGTTCGCTCCGCCGCAAGAGTATTTTTACAAAAGGTCAAAAAAAATGACAGAACGCCAAGGCGTCTGCCACTAAAAAGGAGGGAAAATGAAAAAAGTTTTCGTACTCTTAACGAGTACGGTTGTATTTTAGCATAACTTTTCCCAGCAAACAAGGGGCATTTTATCACAAATCTACAATATTTACAGGAACTTTTTGTGCAATTTATACAAGGCGAATGTTTTTCTGAAAAAGCCCTTAAAATAAGGGGATTTTTCTTTACTTTTGTAATACTTTTTTAACTAATTTAATGTAAGATATAATTAAATTAATATGTCCCCGTCTTTAAGCAATGGGGCGCACTTAATTTTTTCGGCATGAGACGCAATTCTTTGCTGAAAATTGAACGACGGGCCCTTGGCCCCTATTGAATTGATTTATTATGTATGTCTTTTTCGGAGGTGCAGATATGCCAAAAGATTTGGATAGGGCGACCGGCGCATCAAAGTCAGACGCGGGCGCTCCACATAGGGACAAGGCCCGCACAGGCTCGCCCTCTTCCGGCGGTAAAAACGGCGGCAAGCGTAAGAAAAAGCCCCGCACCGCAGGCCAGGTGATACTGCTTTCACTTAGGAACGTTCTTCTGGCGCTGCTGCTGGCGATGCTGCTTATCGGCCTGATATGCGGCGGCATAGTCGCCGGCGCGCTGTTCGGCTACGTGGAAACCATAGACCCCGTTGACATCGGCAACATAAAGCTGAACATGACCTCCTTTGTTTACGGCACCAACCCCGAAGGCCGCACGGTGGAGATACAGCGGCTTTATGACGATGAAAACCGTATCTGGGTGGATCTTGACGACATACCCGTTGACCTGCAAAACGCATTTATCTCCATAGAAGACGAGCGTTTTTGGTCACATAAGGGCGTAGATATCAAGCGTACCGTGGGCGCCGCGGTGACCTATGTTTACAACAAGATAAGGGGCACCAGCGACCGCACCTTCGGCGGCAGCACAATTACCCAGCAGCTCATAAAAAACCTGACCAAGGAAAAGGACTACTCCGTTCCACGGAAAATTCAGGAAATATACCGGGCCTTTAAAATGGAGACCGAGCTGTCGAAGCAGGAAATTCTGGAATACTACCTTAACACCATATATTTGAGTCAGCAGTGCAACGGCGTTTCATCGGCGGCCAATACATACTTTGGCAAGTCCGTGAGCGACCTTACGCTGGCGGAGTGCGCCTCCATCGCGGGCATAACTCAGTCGCCCACAAAGTATGATCCGTGGCAAAATCCAAAGAATAACAAGGCCCGGCAGGAGGTTGTCCTCGGCAAAATGCTGGAGCTCGGCAAAATAACCCAGTCCCAGTATGACGCAGCCGTGGCTGAAGAGCTCGACTTCAAGCCCCCGAGGGCCACAGAACAGATAGTGTACCAGAGCTATTACGTTGACGCGGCCATCAGCCAGATAACCGACGACCTGATGGAACGCTACGGCTATTCCAAGGACATTGCCAGCCGCGTGGTGTTTAACGGCGGCTTGAAAATATATCTTGCTCAAGATATGGCAATGCAGGAGATAATGGATGACGTCTACGCCGACCCGGATTCTTTCCAAAAGGGCCGGGGCGACGTTCAGCCTCAGTCGGCCATGGTCATCATGGACCCGTACACCGGCCAAGTCAAGGCCCTTTGCGGCGGCCGCGGCGAAAAGGAAGGCAATATGACCCTTAACAGGGCCACCCAGTCCACCCGCCAGCCCGGCTCTACGATCAAACCCGTGGCCGTTTACGGACCGGCCCTCGAATACGGTCTTATTACCCCCAGCACTATAATAAACGACGCCCCACTCACCATAGGCGACTGGTCGCCCAAGAACGTTGACGGCCGGTTCAAGGGCAACGTTTCCGCCAGGAACGCCCTGGCCAACTCCCGCAACGTACCGGCGGTAAAGGTCTGCCGGTATCTGGGCGTTCAAAATTCGTTCAAGTTTCTCAGCGAGCGAATGCACGTCTCGACCCTTGACAGCGTCAATGACATGGGGCTTGCGCCTCTGGCGCTGGGCGGCCTGACCAACGGTATCAGCGTGCTTGAACTGACGGCGGCCTACTGCACGTTTGTGAACGACGGCTTCTACAACAAGCCCCGGCTTTACACCAAAGTTCTCGACGCCAACAACAACGTGGTTCTTGACGGCACGGCCACGCACGAAATTGCCATGAGCGAGACCGCGGCCGCCGATATGATATCCATGATGAAAGACACTATCAGCTATGGCAGCGGTACCATGGCGAACTTCAGCGGTATGGAAATAGCCGGCAAAACCGGCACCACCGGCACCACCACCAGCAATGACCGCTGGTTTGTGGGACTTACCCCCTACTATGTGGGAGCGGTGTGGTTTGGTTATGACCAGCCGCGGGACCTTGGAGGCTTCTATTCCAACCCGGCGGCCCTGGCCTGGAAAAAGGTCATGCAGCCCATACACAAAAACTTGGATTATCGGAAATTTGAGGCGCCCGGCAGCACCGTATCAGTCATGATATGTCAAGAAAGCGGCCAACGCGCCAATCCGGACTGCGAGCACGTGACCAGCGAAATGTACGCCAAAAACAAAGTGCCCAAAACGCGCTGCGAGCTGCATCCTCTCGAAAGCGGCAAAAAAGAATATCTTACTGACGGCAGGAGCTATTCTTCCGGCAGTTCCAGGCCCAAGCGCACCTACAACACCAGCAGCGACGACGATGATTATTCATCTTCCGGCTCAGGCTCCGATACGAGCACGGATACCGGCGACGGCCAAGGTTCCGGCGGCGAGAGTCATACCGGCGTGGGCACGTCATCTGACAGCCAAACCGGCACCGGTGAAACCGGCGGTTCTGCCGGCGGCGAAAATGCAGGCTCTTCCGGTGGTGAAACAGGCGGTTCCGGCGGCGGAAATGCCGGCGGCTCCGGCACGGCGGGCGGTTCGACCGGGCCCGACGTATCGGCTTCCGACACGGGCGGCGGTTCGGCCACTACGCCTACGGTGACGATACCGCCAAATAACAATTCCGGCGGGGGCGAGCCGATGACCAGCGACGGAGGCTTTTGATGGATAACTATTTAGAATATCTGGTAAAAAAGAAATTCAGCTCCAAAGACATGGCCAAATACTTTATCACCGTCGCGGCGGTGTTCATCGTGGCCGGCGGAGTGGCCCTGTCCCCACTGGGCTGGCCCAGCGGCCTGGTGGTACTGGCCTTTGGCGGATACGGCGCCTGGTGGCTGGTCACCGGTTTGAAAAAAGAATTTGAATATATCCTCACCGGCGACCATCTGGACGTGGACATGATAACCGCCGGCCGCAGCCGCAAACGCCTGTGTTCCTTTGACCTGGAGGCTATGGAGCTCTGCGCCCGTATAGACGATCCGGCCCACGCCGCCGAAATGAAGCGTGATTTTTCAAAGACCATACAGGCCGCGTCCTCTCCCGATGCGAAAGGCGCCCGCTTTATCGTCTATTCCGGCGAAAAAGGCATGGAGCTGCTGATCTTTGAACCCGATGAAAGAATTGTGGACGCCATGGCAATGCTGGCCAGAAGCAAGGTATTCAAATAAAACTCAATAAAGATAAGGTGTTATTATGCGTTTTTTGACCTCCCGAGAGATAAAGGACTTTGAGGGCCGGGTCATAACCGGCCTCGAAGCATCCCTTAAGCTCATAGATAACGCCGCCCGGACTTGCGTCAAGGAGCTGCTGCCCTTTGACGCAATCTGTGTTTTCTGCGGCAAGGGGAACAACGGAGCCGACGGCTACCGCCTGGCGGAGCTGCTGCGCGGCCTTGGAAAGCACGTCCGCATAGTCAGCGTTTTTGAGCCGGAGACCGCCGAGTGCCGCCTGCTGGCCGAGAACTGCCGCCGGGCGGGCATAGAGATAACGTCTTTCGACATGCTGAGAGAAAATCTCCGCTGCGATGTTATTGTTGACGCCGTGTTCGGCATCGGCATCCGCGGCCAAATCACCGGCCGGGCCGCCCAGGCCATAGAATACATAAACTCCGCGGGCGGATACATACTGTCCGTAGACGTGCCCAGCGGCCTTGACGCGGACGCCGGCATACCCTGCGGAGCCGCCGTCCGCGCTGACAAAACTGTGACATTCACCGCGCCCAAGCTAGGCATGGCCGAAAATTCCGCCGTGGACTTCTGCGGCGAGATTTTAGTGCGTGACGCGGGCATACCGATTGACGGTGAGCTTATACCCCCGGAGCGGCCAAGGGCCGTTACGGACTTATCCGCGGCCGACCTGCTCCCCAACCGGCCCCGTCTGTCCCACAAGGGAACCTTTGGGCGGCTGCTGGCCTTTGTGGGCAGTCCCGGCATGATGGGCGCGGCCTCGATTGCCGTAAGGAGTGCGCTGCGAGGGGGCTGCGGGCTGGTGACCGCGGTATGCCGGCAAGGTACGGAAGACCTTATGAACATAATGGCGCCGCAGGCAGTAGCGCTGCCCGCAGACGGCTTTGATTTGAGCGACGCCGGGCTGTCAGCCGCCGTGAACTCAGCCGCGGCAATACTTATGGGCTGCGGCAGCGGCCTTACGTTGCGCCCGGAGTTTATCGGCGATGTACTTAACGCCGCCGGGCGCCCGGCAGTACTGGACGCCGACGCGCTCAACGCCCTCGCCGGCCATACGGAGCTGTTAAAGGGCAAAAACGCGCTCATCACTCCCCATCCGCTGGAATTTTCGCGCCTGACCGGCACGGACGTAAAAAGCATTGAGGCCGACCGGCTGGGGGCGGCGCGTTCCTTTGCGGCGGAATACGGCGTAACGGTGCTGCTCAAAGGGGCGCGGACGGTAATTGCCCGGCCCGACGGGAGCGCGGCGATATCTCTCGCCGCAACCTCGGCCCTGGCCAAGGGCGGCAGCGGTGACATTTTGGCGGGGCTCATCGCCTCGCTCTGTGCACAGGGAATGCTCCCGGCGGACGCGGCGGAACTCGGCGTGTGGCTCCATGGCAGGAGCGGCCTTATCAGCGCCGCAAAATGCGGCGAATATTCCGTTACCGCCGACGACATAATAGACAATCTCAAATATTCCTTTATGGAGGTGGCTGGCCTTGAAAAATCACGGCCGCGTCTGGGCGGAAATTGATCTGGACGCTATAAGATACAACATAGAAAACATACGCAGGATAACCGATCCCCACGCCATGGTCATGGGCGTTGTCAAAGCCGACGGTTACGGTCACGGCGCACTGCGGGTGGCGGAGGTGCTGCTCGGCCACGGCGCGGACCGGCTGGCGGTGGCCACGGCGGAAGAGGCGGCTATGCTCAGGGAGAGGTTCCCGAATACGCCCATAATGATGCTGAGCGGCGCGGAAGAATATAACGCCGCCGACATTGTGCGCCTTGACATCATACCCACGGTTTTTGACCTGGGTCTGGCACAGGCGCTGAACCGGGACGCCGTGAGCCAAAGCAAAAAAGTCCGCGTCCACCTTAAGCTGGACACGGGCATGAACCGCATAGGCATATATTGGTCCGACCCGGAGCTGGGCAGTTTGGCAAGAGCCATAGCCGATCTGCCGGGCATTGAGATAGAGGGGGCCTTCACTCACTTTTCCAAGGCGGACGAGGCCGACCTGAGCTATGCCCGGACGCAGTATAAGCGTTTCATCGACAGCGTAAATAAAATCGAGGCCGCCGGTGTGCCTATAAAAATACGGCACTGCTGCAACAGCGCCGGGATAATGAATTTTCCCGAAATGCACCTTGACATGGTCAGGGCGGGCATAGTGCTTTACGGCCTGTATCCGTCGGAGGATGTGGACAAAAGCCGCCTGCCCCTGCGGCCCGCCATGAGCCTGCGGGCCCGCATCTCCGCCATAAAGACCGTGCCAAAGGGCAGCCTCATCAGCTATGGCGGCATATACGCCGCGCCCGAGGATATGCCGGTGGGCACCGCAAGCGTTGGCTACGCCGACGGTTACTCCCGCGTGCTCAGCGGCAGGGCGCAAGTGCTGGTCGGCGGAGAAAAAAGAGACGTTCTGGGAAGAATTTGCATGGATCAATGTATGTTTGATATGAGAAATGTCCAAAATACTTCTGTAGGCGACAGCGTAACCCTGTTCGGAAGTGACGGAGGACAGAGTATCCCGGTCGAAGAGATCGCGGAAAAAATGGGCACGATCAACTACGAGGTCGTGTGCAATATTGGAAAGCGCGTTCCCCGTATCTACATAAAGTGACACGCTTTCCAACCATTGCGGCTTGAAGCCGCGGCATATTTGTTGTATAATATTCATATATAATTAGGGATAATTCCCGCGTATGAAGGAGGAACAAATATGCCGCGGCAATGTGAAAAAGAAATCTCCCTGAGCATGCCCGATTCCATGCTCTCCGAGATAGATTTTCTCGCCAGACTTGAAAACAACAACCGCAACGATTTCATAGTCCAGATCGTACGCTCCTATCTTAAGGAAAAACGGCGGCTGGAGCTGAAATCCGTCATGCGGGCGGGTTATCTTGAGATGGCGGAGCTCAATCTTAAAATCGCCAATGAATCCCTTTTCACTGATGAAATTGCGTTAGACGCCTACGAAAATTTTATCGGAGAGTGAAAATTAAGTGATCGTAAAACGGGGCGATATTTTTTACGCAGACCTGAGCCCGGTGGTTGGCTCGGAGCAGGGCGGCATCAGGCCGGTGCTGGTGGTGCAGAACGACGTGGGCAATAAGTACAGCCCCACCGTCATAGCCGCCGCCATAACCAGCCGGATAAACAAAGCCAAGCTCCCCACGCACATCGAAATCGAGGCCGCTCAGTACGGGCTCCAAAAGGACAGCGTCGTGCTGCTGGAGCAGATAAGAACTATAGATAAAAGACGCCTGCGGGAAAAAATCGGACGTTTGGATGAAATACAAATGGTCAAGGTAAACGACGCTATCTCGGTCAGCTTCGGTCTGGCGGGGAGGTAACGCCTACCTTCGCAGAAAGGACGATTACCATGAAAAAACAGTTCATAGCGGGGATCGCCGCCGGCGTAACATTTTTTGCGCTGGCCGCCGTGGCCGCCGGTCCCGGAACCGACAGCGACCCTCTGATATCAAAGAGCTACATCGACTCCGTGGTTATGCCCTATATTGACAACAGCGTGGCCGCCGCTGAAAAACAGCCTATGAAAATAGAGGAGCTCAGCGCCGGCGAAGTGATTTACTGCGGAGCCGGAACAGAGTTAATTCTCCGAGCCGGCGAAGCAAGGGCCATCGCCTCGCCAAACGGCGGACTGTGCGACACCACCGCAGGCATAGACGTGCCCGGAGGGGCCGCCGTCGGCGCCAATCACCTGCTTATTATCCCCCGCGACGACGGCCGCGGCGCCCGTGCCCTGACCGACTGTGTTTTTATGGTCAGGGGCAGCCACAGTATAGAATAACATGAGGGGGCTGTAAAAAAATCGCGTAGAACGGCGTCGGAACAAGCGTTGCATCGCTTGTTCCGATTTTTTGTAAAATCGGAACAATGGCTCGCGCCGCTGTTCCTCCTT